>NZ_JBDGDM010000016.1:0-73044 GCF_040908885.1 Ruminococcus sp. RTP21358st1_G6_RTP21358_211008 | reverse complement strand
CTTCTATAGGATGTCCATCCCGGTGTCATCTCGTCCTCACCAACTTTTTTGCCATTCAGGTAAAACTGATACAGGCCAAGGGCTGTGGTAAAGGCATAGGCTTCTTTTATATCTTTTTTGATTTCAAAGGTTCCTCTTACATAGGTTCCTTTGGAAACGCTCTTATAGGAATCGTCAGTTTCGGCGGATACAAAAGGAGCTTTCCATGCTGGTGCGCCTTCCTCCCACTCACCATTTTTTCCTGCAAGGGCAGTTACAAAAGATGCGGTTTCGCTCCAGTCCGTTTCTTCCTGACCATCACTGGCTTTTGCACGGACAAAATAGCGCTTGCCGCTCTCCAGTGAAGCACCTTCTGCATAAACATGTGCAGATTCCTCAGACTCTGTTTTTCCGCTGTTATAGATCAGATCTGTAAAATCAGCGTCTTTTGCAATCTGAAGTTCGTAGGATTTCTGTTTTACATTTTTCTTATCGCTTACAAGCTCCCAGGCAAACTGGGGCATATGGGAAACACCAACCGGGGCTGTTTCATAATCCATATATATTTTCTTGATTGCCAACATTTGTTTTAACCCATCCTTTCTGACATATATTTCTTTGGTATATCGTAACTGTTCAGTACCTTCATGGTCACACACTTCGCAGAATAACATCTACTGAATAATTACGATCCAACACTTTATATTTTTAAATCGTATTTTAGCGTTTTCTCAGATTCAACATCTGTCTTGCCTCATCCGGAGTCGCTGGCTCCAGACCCATGGCGCGGATCAGATTTACCAGTTTCTCAACCACCTGCCAGTTGTACTCGGCATCTACACCATCAGCCAGATAGTAGCTGTCTTCAAAACCAACACGTACTACCGTTGCTCCCATAGCGATGGCTGCAGCCAGAAATGTCCAGTTATCACGGCCAAAATGGGTAACACCCCAAAGTGCATCAGATGGAACAAAGGAACGGAAAGCTGCCAGCATTTCTGGTGTAGGCTGCATGCCGCCTTTGTGACCAAATACCAGATTGAACAGCATTGGATCTGCAAATGGCTGCTCAGATTTCACTACTGCCATGTTATGTAGCATTCCAATATCAAAAACTTCTGTTTCCGGAAGGATTCCTCTTTTATAAACTGCATCTGCACAATAACGGATATCATCAAAGGAATTGATATATACTGCCTCACCAAGATTTGTGCTTCCGCCGTTAAGAGACGCACTCTCTACCTTCGGGTAGTCAAGCGGATTGCAGCGATCCTGGATATTCATATCTGAAACACCGCCTGTAGACGCCTGAACTACCACATCTGTCCGTTTCAGAATCTCGTCAAAGCACTCAGACATATAAGAAATGTCAGGTGTAAGGCTTCCGTCTGGTTTACGACAGTGAAGGTGACACATAGCAGCACCAAGTTTTACGCTTTTCTCTACATCCTCTGCAAGTTTTACTGCATCCACACTGGTTCCTGCCTGTACAGGTGCCAGAGATATAATTACTTTTTTCATTATGTAAACCTCCAATCAGATCAATTCCTCTACAATTTCCTTCAACGTACTTACTTCACCCACATTTCCCGGAAAAATAATGTATGGCATTCCAGGGAATTTGCTTTCTTCTCCTGTCATCCATACCGGGATCCCTTTCTTCACCTGTCCCATAACACGGGCTTTCTTTACGCGAAGAGCTTTGGTTCCTACGTCAGATGAAGTGATTCCGCCTTTTGCAATGATAAATTTCGGCTTCACAGAAAGTTTTCCGATAATACTGGTCACTGCGTTGGAAATCTTTACAGAAATCTGCAGTTTCTCTTCCGGAGTCATATTCTCCGGTGCAAGAAGCTGTCTGCTTGTATAAATTACAACGGTTCTTCCAGACAGGATTTTCTCTTCTGCTGCCTTCACCGTTTTCTCTACTTCTTTCTCCAGACCATTTTCTTCGAATACAGTGTTTACCTGAAATTCCATAAAATCAACCTGTCCGTCCAATTCCTTCAGACAGTTCAGCTGGTCTGTAGTCTTCTTCACATGGGAACCGATCAGAACGATTCCTCCATTCCTTGTATCTCCTTCCAGCTGCTCTCTTCCAAGAAGGGGCTGATCCGAAATCCTTCCCATTACCTTGGTAAAAGCTGCTGCTGTTCTTGCCATGTAATGTTTTCCCTCTTTCATGGCAAGCACCAATGCTGCACAGAAAACCTTCAGATCAGCGTAAGATACTGCATTCACAATAATCTTCGCCATGTCTTTTGCAGTCATAAGCTTCACCTTGACCCCCTGCACATCCAGAGCATTCAGTTCGTCCAGAGAAATGGTGATACAGTCCTCTTTATGGTATTTTCCTTCTGTTTTTTCCTCTACGTATTCTGTAAGGTCGGAGGATTTGTAGCCGAAGGTCTTGTCCTTTGCAAACTCTGTCATTCCGGCAGGAACCAGATTGTCCTGTTCTTTTACGTAATGGATATTATCCATTGTATAGCGCCCGCCTTCTGGGAAAAACGGACAGATGATCTCACCATCAACACCAGCGCCCTTGTTCTTTGTCAGGCCATCTGCCAGAAGCTGTGTTTCCAGCGGATAGTGACCTCTCAGTGTGGAATCTCCACGGGAAATGATCATGAAGTCCTGTCCCAGCTCTCTGGCAACCTTCGCCACTCTTGTGGCAATATCCTGATGAACTTTTGTAGTTTCCTCCACAGAAAAGCTTCGTGAATTGGTAAGGATAAAAAACATAGCTTCTTTTTCCTCAAAGCCCTTGCGGATAGATTCTTCTTCCCAGTCAGTATAAACAGACACATCATGAACGGTCTGCACACCAGTAGGGTCATCATCCAGCACTACTAATTTTTTATGAAAACCTTCCATTGCCTGGGAAAGAAGCGCTTCTGCTTTGTCGGCATCTGTTTTGCTTCTCTCCTCAACGGTATGGAAAGGAATTACTTTACATTCCATAATTTCTATAACTCTCCATTCTGTTCGTTCAAAATATAAGCGGCAGGATTTTTTACATTCATATCTCAGTTTTTGATAACTCAATTTATTATACGGTATATGCGACAGGGAACCAGATCCTCATTTCTCCATAGTCACGGTTATCCCATGCGTAATATGGGATCAGGCGTACATACTTTTTGCTCATACCGTGGTATTTCAGCGGCTGATAAAGTGCATTTCTGTCAAATTCAGAACGGTCAATGGTATATTCCTCAGTTTCAAGAGCAGTCATTTTTCTTCCCTGAATTTCAAATTCCACAGGAGTAAACTCTGCATTCAGATCCAGATAAATATCATCCAGAGTCGATGCATGGGTATCTGCACTCTCGCAGCAATATACCAGAGGTCCACGTTCAATTGCAGCCTGTCCAACTGTTTCTTCTACCATATTGTTTGCAACGGTATAGCGAATCTTCATATCCAGATTCAGCTGTACATCCATGTTTTGCAGATCTTCCACAAGAATATCCAAATAGGTTCCTGCATCAGCTGCTGTCAGCTCACGGTCTGCACCAGTACCCTTAATGAAACCGCCTGCAGCCCATCCCGGAACGCGCAGTCTTAAATGAACAGGAGCATTTACTTTCACATCTTTTGCAGTGAAGCGGATTGCTCCATCGAACGGATAATCTGTGGACTGCACCAGTGTGAATTCTCCTCCATTTTCCAGCTTCACCTGAGCTTCACTTGCGCCGTACATACCAGTCCATACACTGTTATCAGAGGTAAGATATGCATACTCACTGGACTGTGCAATGGTTCTTGCCAGGTTTGGAGGACAGCAGTAGCTGAGAATATATTCGCTTCTGGTAAGAGGCCAGATCAGCTTATAATCAAGCTTTTTAGCACGTCTTAACATGTTTTCATAGAAAAATCTCTTACCATCCAGACTCAGTGCAGCCAGGTTGGTATTCAGCATCATTCGTTCCAGAATGTCGAAGTACTCTGCCTTTGGCTCCAGCTGGAACATGCGGTACGCCCAGAAAACGCCGCCCAGAGATGCACAGGTCTCATTGTATGCAGTAATATTTGGAAGCTGGTATTCATAGCCATATGCCTGATGAACAAGCTGATGGTCAAAAAAGTATCCATACGGAGAAGCGCCATTATACAAGGCTCCACATCCGCCTGTTATATAAAGCTTTTTATCCACAAGACTTCTCCATACCTTGTGGAGAACCTTAATATAATCCGGATCTTCCTCTTCCAGACAAAGATCCGCCACACCTGCATAGAGATAATTGGCACGAACTGCATGTCCAAGAATTTTCTCATGCTGCTTCAGAGGAATTTTATCCTGATTGTCATCCAAGCCGTTCTTTACGCTGTCACGAAGCGCGATTGCCTGCTTCGCAAGCTTCAGATAACGCTCTTCGCCAGTGGTACGATACATTTCCACAAGTCCCATATAATGGGAAGGGCAAACTGCAGTCTGAACCTCTCCTGTGCGTTCTGCCTCTTCATACAGATGCTCCAGATAATCTGCTGTTCTGGCTGCAATTGCAAGAAAGCTGTCCTTGCCTGTAATTCTTTTATGTACACAGGCCGCTGTAAACATATGTCCGAAGTTGTATACCTCGAAATCGTTAATATCTCCCATTCTGGAAACGCCGTTCCCGCTTCTTTCTCCAATGATCTGCTTGGTGGAAAGATAGCCGTCCGGCTGCTGTGCTCTTCCGATAAGATCAATATATTTTTCAATCTCATCCTTCAGAAGCTGGTTATCTGTCTGATAAGCCGTATAAATGGCAGATTCCATCCATTTATAAAAGTCTCCGTCTCCAAAAACAGTTCCGTCAAAATCTCCCTGCGCATCTCCGGCGCAGATTTTGAAGTTCTCTACTACATGGCTGATATCCTTGCTGTCAAACATGTGCTTCAGCTGAGGCACAGTGCTGTTCGCACAGGTATCAAAGCGTTCCTTCCAAAGACCGCCTGTCCATTTTACTTTCATCCCGTCCAACGCATGTACCTTCGCGTAAGGGGATCTGGTTGTATCTGTCAGCATGATTTTTCTCCTTTAATTGTGCAGTTTTGTTCTCTATATGATTAATCTTATAATCCTTTAGCCTTCAATGCAGCTGCAAGTGCCTGTGCACCAAAACGTGGGCTGGAAAGTACAGGTTTGCCAATTTTCTCATGAATTGCATCTTCTGCATATGCCATAGATCCCTGAGCCAAAAGAATCACATCTACCTGATCTGCGATTTCTTCTGCCTTTGCACAAAGAAGAGCTTTAAATTTATCCTGGTCTGCGCCGAATGCATCTACAAGTCCATCAACCAGTTCTACATGGCTGTTCATTTCTCTTGCAACACGGGAGACTGTATTCTTGGTAGGCTCCAGGGTAGTAGGAAGAGTTGCGAGTACGCCTACTCTCTTGCCAAGGCGAGCTGCTTCACGGCACATTTCCTCATCAATACGAACAATCGGGATGCCTGTGTAGCGTCCAATATTCTGTGCGGCATCTGCAACTTCTCCAACAGAAGAGCAGCAGTTTAAAATTGCATCTGCCCCGTCAGAAACAGCCTGCATGTACATTCCCACAAGGCGAGCTGCTGCACCTGCAGTTACATAACCATGCTCTCTTACCTCTGCAAGAATAGACGGATCCTGATAGTTGAGAATTTCCGGGGTATCTCCAAGATTTTTTCTGATTTCTTCGTTTACACACTCAATAAGTTCTGGTGTTGTGCTAGTATAAACAATTCCTAATTTCATTTCAAATGTCTCCTTCTTTTTCTGTTTTAACAATCTTCAAACCCTTCCGATTTTTGAATTTTCTATTTTCACTTGTAAATTATACCCATTAAAGCCTATAAATTCATACCATCTTTTTTTGTAATCTATACAAAAATTTTACGATTACAAAGCAGTCATCGTCAAGTCCAATTTCTTTATTTAGTGTCACATTTATTATTGTTATGACTGTTTACAAATCACTGCCACATCATAAGCAGCTAGCGATAATGTTTCGTTAATATCTTCTCCTGTGAGCAAATTCCTACCTGTTACATTCTTTATCAGCGATTTTTCTTTGCCATGATTCAGATAGAATTCATAGGTAGTGTCTTCTCCCTGACGTTGATGGTATTCCACTTCTCCCGGAAGATCCTTAACTGCAATTCCGGCATTAGCAAGCATTGTTTCAAACAGACTTCCCATTTCTTCAGGCGCAACTCTTGCTGCTATGTAATAGGCACGACCATTTTCTCCGGTATGAGTATCGCTTTCCCATTCTTTTACAGTTAATGCGGCACTTCCCTCATAGAAATCAGTTCCATAGGAAGCCAGGATCTGTGCATCCTGAACCCGTAAGATTTCTGCGTAATCATATACAGTCCATTTTTTTCCATCAAGAAAACACAAGCTGTTTCTATCAGAGGGATATAAGGTGTCAATTTCCTCACTAATCACTCCGAACAACTCTGCCAGTCCGTCTCCTGGAAAACCGCCAAGATAACACAAGGTATCTTTATCCACATATCCGGTAAAATAAGTGGCTAGAAGCTGACCGCCGTTTTTCACAAATTTCTGCAGGTTTTCTGCGGTTCCCGACTGGAGAAGATAAAGCATAGGTGCTACAACTACTTTATAATCACTAAGATCATCATTGGAACTAACCACATCCATTTCTACTCCCAGCTTCTGAAATTCTTTCCAGATTCCAATGCAGGTTTTTTCATAATTTTTTGTGTTTTCACTTAATGCTTTTACATCCTGGATTGCCCAACGGTTGTCCCAGTCAAATAACAGAGCTGTTTTTGCTTTTACCAGTGTTCCTGCTGCAGGGGCAATTTTTTTGAGCAAAGCACCAACCTCTGCCACCTCCCTGAAAATTCTGGTATCATCCTTTCCAAGGTGATCTACAACAGCTCCATGATACTGCTCAAAGGAGCCGCGGCCTTTTCTCCACTGAAAATACTGAGCAGTATCGGAACCACAGGCAATTGCCTGCATACACGCAAGCTTGTGAACGCCAGGTCTTTTTACTTTATTATACGGATGCCAGTTTACCAGCCCAGGTGCACTTTCCATCAGCATAAAGGGCTTGTCCTTTTTCAACCCGCGCATCACTGCGTGATGAAACCCATTTTCTGTCATAGTTTCATACAAGCTTTCATAATCATTGTTGTATTGTGGATAGCTGTCCCAGGAGATCACATCCAGAAACGGTGCCATTTTTCGGTAATCAAGACCATTGTAAAGCATCATAAAATTTGCTGTCACAGGGATATCCGGGGTAATCTCTTTGAGGACTTGAATTTCAGAATTCATAAAATCATTCATATTCCAGGTAGTAAATCGTTTCCACTCCAGGTTCAGCCCCATAATACTGCCTTCACCATTTGCAAATGGCGGCTCAATCTGATCAAAATCATTGTAACGATGACTCCAGAAGGTTGTCCACCATGCCTGATTTAATTTGTCGATTTCATGATCAAACTGCTCGCTCAGGTACTTCTGAAAACGCTCTACGCACAGAGGACAATAGCACTCTCCGCCTAACTCATTGGAAACATGCCACATAATAAGACCAGGATGCTGTCCGAATTTTTCAGCCAGCAGTTTGTCCATAAGTGCTGTTTTTTTGCGATATTCCGGTGAGGACATGCAGTGATTGTGACGCACCCCATGATGATTTCGCTGGCCGTTTTTTCCAACTCGCATTGCTTCCGGATACTTTTTATCCAACCATGCAGGTCTTGCGCCGGATGGTGTGGCAAGGATCGTATAAATGCCGTTTTCATATAAACTGTCCATAATTTTTTTCAGCCACTCGAAGTGAAATTCGCCTTCCCTAGGCTCATATACGGACCAGGAAAAAACGCCAAGTGTAACACAGTTCACACCTGCTTTTTTCATCATTCTGATATCTTCTTCCAGAATGTCAGGACGATCCAGCCACTGTTCCGGATTATAGTCTCCACCATGGACGAAACCATTTAACTTGGGAAATAAAATATTCTTTTCCATTTCAACACTTCTCCATTTTCTTCCAAACTATTCCTCAACTATGGTTACAAATACGTCTCCTGGCTGAATCGTATTCTTCCCGGTAAATTTCCGCTCATCAATAAGGCTTTTCAGTTTATCTGTTCCAAAATCAACTTCTGCCTCTTTACTGTTATGATTAATCACAAAAACAATTCTACCTTTATCGGATTTTCTGACTGTCAGCTCCACACCTTCATCTGCGGAATATACGCTTTCGATATTGCAGTCTTTACAAATTTTTTCCATCAGTTCTTCCAGAAATTTCTGTTCTGGCTGAGTTCCAATATAGTAAGCTTTTCCTTTTCCGAAAGTATTGCAGGTCACGCATGGAATTCCTGCATAAAAGTCATCTTCATAGGTTGCAAGAACTTCCGCACCACCTTCTGGATGAATAATATCACACAAAAAGTCACAGGAATATTCTTCTCTTGAAACCATATCCGCCTTTTCGATTTTCATATGATTCTGTTCATACGGGCGAAGAGCGTCCGTTTCTTCTACCCAGATTCCAAGCATGTCCTTTAATTTTCCTGGATAAGCACCGAATACGCAACGGTCATTTTCATCTGCAAGTCCAGACATAACTGTAGTAACCAGAGTTCCGCCATTTTTCACATATGCATTTAACTTTTCGCCAATATTATTTTTTTCCATATAAATCATAGGTGCTATAACGAGATCATATTTCTCCAGCTCTGCCTCAAATGGCAGAAAATCTACTCCGATATTCTGTCGATACAGGGTTTCATAATAAAGAGAAACTGTTTTTAGATAATCCATATCCTTAGACGGACCGCTGGAAAGTTCCAATGCCCACCAGTTGTTCCAGTCAAAAAGGATTCCTACCCTTGCAGGTGTCCTTCCATTCAAAAAAGTATCTCCTATATGCGCTAGCTCAGCTCCCAATACACTTGATTCCCTGAAAACTCTTGTATCCTCTCTTCCTGAATGGCTAATAATTGCCCCGTGGAATTTTTCCTGTCCGGCAACAGACTGTCTCATCTGGAAAAACAGGCAGGTATCTGCTCCATGCGCCATTGCCTGATAGGATAATCTTCTCACTTCACCAGGACGTTTTAGCAGATTATAAGGCTGCCAGTTCTGCTGATTTGGAGACTGCTCTGTTAGAACAAAAGACTGGCCTCCTTTTAAGCCTCGCATAATATCATGCTTCATTGCCACGAAATACGCCGGATCATCTGGCCACGGATAGTTATCCCATCCTACTATGTCCAATTTCTTAGTCATGGTAAATTGATCTAATTTCTTGATAAAACCGGACATATTTGTCTGAATAGGAATCTCCGGATTATATTTTTTCAGAATATCATATTCATTCTGGAAACATTCCGCTGTTGAATCTGTTACAAAGCGCATATAGTCTAACTGAATTGCCGGATTAAACCGATAATCATCATTTAATTCTGTAGGTAGTGTTACTTCTTCAAAGCTACTGACAATTCTTCCCCAGAACGTGGTGTGCCATCTTTTATTCAGTTCATCCACTGTTCCATAACGTTTTCTTAACCATACACGAAACTTTGCCTGACAGGTCGGACAGTAACAATAGGTTCCATATTCATTGGAAACATGCCACATCGCAAGTGCTGGATGATGGGCGTAACGCATAGCCATTTGCTCTGCAATTGCAGCTGCTCTTTCTCGATATTTCAAGCTGTTTACGCAGAAGAACACGCGCATTCCATGAGTTCTTTTTCTTCCTGCAATATCAACAGGAAGTACTTCTGGATATCTGGTGGACAGCCAGGCCGGTTGTGCAGTAGTTGGAGTAGCAAGGCATACATGAATACCGTTTTCCCAAATTTTATCAATGATTCGGTCCAACCATTCGAAATTATAAACACCCTCGTCTGGCTCAAGCTTTGCCCATGAAAAAACTGGAAGAGTTAATAAATTAATTCCAGCTTTTTTAAACAAACGCATATCCTCATCTATTGTCTGATCATCCCACTGGTCAGGATTATAATCTCCGCCATAATATATTCTGTCTGCTTTCTTCATCTTAATTTTCCTCTCATATTGTTTCTGTAATTTACAGCATTCTCATGTTCCGCAAACTTCAAGTTTAACAGCATTTCAAACTCATCTAATTAATATCGCATATACGTCTCTATCACCGGTGCTTCTGTAATTCCGGTCGCAGGTATCTGCAAATGAGTGGATGCACCATCTTTCAACTTCCAGACAAGAGTAGTATCCACTTTTATTTCAAGATGATTTTCACCGTCCAGAAGTGCATCTGTAACCTCCACTTTCGCAGGGAAGCCAGCCAAATAGCCCACATCTTCTCCGTTTAATTTCACTCTCAGGCAATCCGCCGCTTCCGGGAATTTCAAGCTATAATGCTCTCCTTCGTTCTTCTTCCAGGTGAAGCTTCCTGTATATAGGTAGCTTCCCGTATAAGCAGGGAAATAGCCCCTTCCGTTCATGTTTGGAAGCTCTTTATCTGCTTTTAGCTGCAGAGTTTTTCCTTCTTTGGTTGTTACTTTCCACGGAATATAGAGGGTAGTCTGTTTCTCAAGACAAAGTATATCAGGCTCAATTTTTTGTCCTTCTTCTTTAATATGCTCTATTGATTCCAGGCACAAAAAGCAGCTCTCTCCAGGCTCCAGACTTCCCGGAATCTGATACGCATATCCTTCAGCCTGTGCCGGATAAGACTTCAAATCAAAGCTTTTAGCGCGATTAAACCAGGAATCATAAAGGGTCAGTCCATCCAATTTTTCAGCCTGTACAAGCAAAGCAAAATCAGCTCTTCTGAACACGCTTTCGTTAAATAGCATTGCGCAAAGCCCTTCCTCTGTCTGGTTCACGATCATACGAAGATCCTGAAGGTTTTCGGAAATTGTTCCCTGACCGTTATCTGTAACTGCAAGTTTACGCATCCTATGCTTTTCACTTTCTGCCACAGCTTTTTGGGCCAGATTATCTAATGTTACAATTTCCACCCACTTAGAAAATACTTCTGGCAGTTCTGTTCCTTTGGTAGTTTTTTCAGGCAATTTATCAATTATGTAAACCTTTAATTTATTTTTCTGATTGGCTTCTATAAACTGTACTACACGCTCATCCAAACACTGCACATATGGAATAATCAGACTTGCGTAGGTCTTGTCCAGAATCTTCAGAACTCCATTTTCTACAATAGCTTCTGCAAAAATATCTGCCGGAATCACATCATAATCCAGCTGTTTTTCCATAAGGGCACGGCCTGGTTTCTGGAAGTACATTGCTTCGCCGCACCACTCGCTTTCTCCGTGATAAAGGATTGCCGCATCTGCCAGATGGGTTCCACTGCTGAGAAAATGGGCACTCCTGTTCATGTATTGCATGAGCCAGGTGAAACACTCAAATCCCGGATTATTACCGCCTGCATAAAAATGCGGCGGACAATCAGGATCTGGATATTTCATGGAAAAAGCATGTGGCGTGAACTCATTAATTCCTCTTACAAGCATATGGTTAGTCAGCCATTTCATAAAGGAATTACCTTCTGCCCATCCATAGTTTCCGAAGATTTCACACAGCGCACGGTCTTTTTTGTTTTTCTGAATATGAGCTGCCGAGCTTCCTAATTTGGCCAGTCCGAAATGGAAAAATTCGCCGTCGCGGTCTCCTGCAATCCATTGATGAACCGGTTGTGTAAATCCCGGTACAATCTGATGATGAACAACATCAATGCCAGCCATATGCTGTCCTTCCATTTCCCTGAAATAATGTCCGATGCTGCAGCCCATCCGTGCATGTGCATTGTCATCTTCAATAATATGTCCGATATATTCTACACCATGTACCTGACACCAGCTTCCAATCTGACCGCTGAAGCAGGTATGTACCAAATGGGTCATTGCATCCATATATTCTGTACGAACCTTTGTGGTTTTTTCTTCAGAATCGTACCACAATGCAGGAAGATTGGTGAGAAATTCCTCTTTCCAGGTCTCTGTTAGTTTTCTTTCCAGCTCATCGCTCCAAGGCAATCTGATATCTTTCTGGCCTAACATGTTGTCAAAGGGATAGTCTTTTACGTTGCCAAGCTCTGGCTCATCAGAGAAGAAGCCAGCAATCACATTTCCGAAATATTTACTGTAGCGAGCGTAATGCTTTTCATAAACTTCATCCAACAATACCTTGACAGATGAGGAATCGATCAGATTCATATAATGATCTCTTCCGCCCCCGGTTCTGGTGGTAAATAAGATAAAAAGGCGATAAGCTCCTTCCGGAAGATCAAAGTACACAAAACCGTTTTCCATGGTATCTGTAAGATCCAAAATGTCGCTTCCTCTTACTGCCAAGGTCTGTCCATCTGGCTTTGGTACTGCCAGAATTCCCAGTAGTCTTCCATCTGAAGGAATAAAATTTTCCACCAGGACTGCACCGCTGCGGCAGGGACCCATAATGTCCATATGTCGCTCTCCAAGGTACAGCTTTGACTTTTCCGGGTGCTTTTCAAATCCGCCGTTAGCATATCCGGTTGGAAACTTTTTGTCATCCAGAATCCAGAGACGAAGCCCTCTTTTTTCAGCTTCTGCACAAATAAAATCCAGATTTTCCCACCACTTAGGACCACAGAAATCCGGATGTGGTCTGGATTCCAGACACACCTCACGGATACCGCATTTCTCTATTTTATCCAGCTCTTTTCCGATTGTTTCATTATCTTCCCCTTTCATCCAAAGGAATGGCAAAATGTGGCTGGTACACTTTCCCTGAAGCAAAGCTTGTAAATGTTTCATACGATCTCCTGTTTCTTTTGTATCATAATATTGGTTCGTTTATGTGCGATTATTTTTGTCAGAATCAGGTCAAAATTTCTTATTTGCTGCTACGCATATGGTTCTGTATTCACCGTATGCACTAGTTGGATCTCCCTCTTTCCAAGGGCAGGTTGCACAGTAAAAGTGATACAATGTGTCATCTTTTTTTACAATAGATGCCTTATGAACATGACCGCTGTAATAAGTTCCCTCCGGGCCAAAAGAGAGGATTGGTTCCCTTACTTTTTCCCAGTGAAGGAGATCAGCAGACAGGGCCAGTCCTTCCTGGGCGTGACTGTGTCCATCCTCATAAATCTTGCCATAGCCAAAGTAAAAATTTACCCAAATATCCCCATCCTTCACAATATATGGATCAGATACAAAGCGCTCATCCCAGGATTCCCGGTTTACCTTCATCACTGGATTTCCTTCATATCTTTCCCAGTGAAGAAGATCCTTTGAGGTTGCAACACCTGTCTGTTCCGTCCAGCGTTCTTCTTTGTCTTTTGCATTATAAAACATGTACCAAATGTCATTATTGCGGATAATGCAGGCTTTATAGAGTCCGCCTGCTTCCCAGTCGGCACCGTCTTTCCAGGAGAAGCAAGGCTTATCCGGAAAGTGCCAGTCCAGCAGCTCTTCGTCTTCTGTCCACGCCAGACCAATTTCAGCGGGGCCATTTTCATAGCCTGTGGAAGGATAAGAATGATAAACCATCCAATATTTTCCATCTACTTTTCCAAGCTTTGGAATCTGATTAAAATCATCACTTTCTTTAATCATCCAGGTGGCTGCACCGCCAATGCGATCCCAACGGTCGGAATCCAGATTTCGTTTGAGAATTACGCCTTTATGCTCCCAGTGAAGAAGATCATCACTGGTTGCTAAGGCTGACTGATATCCTTTGCCGTCGAAGCCTGTATACAACATATAATACTTGTTCTGATGCCAGAAAACAAATGGAATATCTACTGCTTTTTCATCAAATGCACCAAGAATTCCGGATCCATGAAGTACTGGTTTTTCATAACGGTAAGGAGTCAGATACTTCTGTATTTTCGGGTCTGTTAATTCGATCATTTTATGTATTCTCCTGTTTTATAATCTATTATTTATCAACTTGGCATGTTTTAGTGACTGTGCACAGCTTCATCTTAACAGTGCCACAGGTGCCATCTCTCATAACAAGCGGGGGCTTTCTCACATTTCCCCAGGATATATGCGGGTAGGAAAAATCCTGGTTTATCATCAGCTTAACGGGCTCTGTATGATTCCTTCCAAGTACTCGCAAATAGTCCAGAACTATGTAACAATCCGTGGCGTCTTCTGCTTTTTCCCCGCACACCTCAATACGAATCGTATGCTCTCCATAAGGCAGGTCTTTAATAGAAAAAATCGGCAAATGATAGCACTTATCGTAACCTGCAGAGCAGCAGGAGAAATCAACTCCGGCACTTCTCTGGCTGATATGGGATGCTTTCTTTTCCCCGTCTATATATACGTCTGCCATACCAAACGCAGGATCCTGAGGGCCGTACCATAGGATTCCGGTGCCCTGAAATTTACAGGTAAATGCGGCGCCTTTTTCCCTGCTCCACATCTCCGTTCCGTGGTCACTTTCCTTCTTATCCGTTACCTGATACCAGGTTCCGGTATAGGCAATTCGCGAATCAGATTCCAGAATTTTTTCTTCTTTCGGATCGAGCACTTCCAAACGGATATTAGCTTTGGAGACTTCCCGACTTTCATTCTGATCGGACTTCTTTTTGGCACCGAATATTTTCAGCATTCCGATTTTATCAGCATCTTTTTCCCTATTAAATGCATCCTGTATTTTAGTTCGGTTCTCATTATAAACATACGCTTCTGCAATATCCTCTTTGGTACTTTTGAAATCATTACTTCCATGATATTCTCCATCATAACGCCCAAAAAGAATATCATCTCGCATGTCTTCTCCCCAGGAAGTCACTGGCATTTCACCCCAGATATTGGATCTGGTAAAGCGCTTTGCAGTTCCCTGATTTCGTGAAATATGGTCCGTGGGATAAAGAGAAATTCGTCCCTCCTGATCTGGATCCAGATTTCTTCTCCAGGATAAAGTGTCCACAGATGGATCCAGAATATATGCTATTCCAAGCTCATCCAGCCCGCCGCAATCTACACCTACACGAAGCTTTATCTGCTTGGGGAGATGCTTTTCCAGGTGAAGAATCTCATATGTTGTGTAGAAGGTTCCGTCATTTTGAATCTCTATTATCCACTCTATAGATAGCGTTTTTTCATATCCGCCCTGAATTCGAACTTCTACAAAATTCTGTTTTTCTTTCACCGCAAAAGAGGTCATATACCAGGCTCCAAGCTTCAGGTATGGTACATTTAATATTGGACCGCCAACCAGAATTTTATTATTCCGCCTTTCCCAGCCGCCGGTCAGAAGACCGGTCTTAACATTGAAAGAAAACTTAAAATCATTTCCCGTTATGAAAACTTCCTGGTTTTCTTTATGAATCTTTAAAGCTTTTATATTTTCTGTTTCATCTGCACTTAACTCAAACAGCGGAGCTTCCACATAATCTCGGGAAAACACCTTCATTTCATCTATCTGGCAGTCATTTCCGTCCAGAAATTTCAGTGTCACCGGAGACTGATCCTCTGCATTTTCCAGTGATAGTAAAACCTTAATTACCTTTCCCGGCGCACATTCCGGAAGCTTCCAGATACCGCTTTCATCACCGCATTTCCACTTCACTTTGACCTCATTTAAATTAGTGTGACAGAACCGATTTTCTATAATCAACAGAACCTTTTTCTCCTGAGCCTTTACTTCGCTGTGAATAACTTTAATTGGAGAATAGGCTTTTCTGGTCATGTAAAACTCCGGTTTCTTTCTTCTCCAGACATCAATAATTCCCCATTCCATCTGTCCGTTCCCACCATCATAAAGATCCGTTTCATCGATTCCAGCCCAGATTGCACCGCCAAGAGCACCCTCTGTATTCCAGATATTATCCCAGAAAATACGGATGCTTTCGCCCCAGTAGCTTCTGATGTTTGGATCTCTTCGCATCTCCTCACGGTTGTAGCAGGCTACATGCACATATTCGTCATGAAGCACAGGCATATCTTTTCCAGGTGCACCTCCCACACTTAAATTGTCCTTTTTTCCTGCCAGATCAGCATTATATTCAGAGTAATGAATGCTCCAGATATCCGGCATTTCATGTTCTTCCCGAATAGTCATTGGATAGCTGAATTTTGTCATTCTGGTAGGATCCTTCAAATGCGCAAAGCGATTAAGAAGATCAAAGTTATGACCTCCAAAGGACTCATTACAAAGAGACCAGATAATTACGCAAGGATGATTGTAATCCCTCGCCATTGTTTCTGCAAAATGACTGAGATAACGGTTTGTTTCCTTAGGATCGCGCTGTGTATAGGGCAATGTCCTTGCAATAAATGCCAGTGCCAGTTCATCCTCCACATAAATTCCATGCTCATCACACTGGTCAAGAAAATATTCGCTTGGCGGATAATGGGAGGTTCGAATATAGTTGCAGTTTGCTTCTTTAAACAATGCTACATCCTGTTCAATCAGCTCATTGGTCAATGCACGTCCATTTCTTGGACTGATTTCATGGCGGCACACACCGCGTAATTTCACCTCGTTATGGTTTACAAATAGACGATTACCCTTGCGTTCCAGCTTTCTAAGTCCTACCTTTTTGTTTATCTGTTCCAGTGGTTCCCAGGTACCAGAGATAGAATCTAATTTATATAATATAAGTTCAAATCTGTATAGTCTTGGGTGCTCTGCATCCCAGAGAACCGGGTTGGCTACGTACAGCTGATCGGTGTAATAGCCTTTTATTTTATTGTCTAAAACCAGAGATTTCTCCTTTGTTTTTATACCGTTTGGATCATATAAAGCAAACTCAGCTTTATATACAGCAGCACTAGCAAGCCGACCTTTTTCCTTCCCGGCAGCCATTTCCGCAGACCGTATTTTCCCCTTCCCATCTATGCTTTCAGGCATATTTGCCAGGTCTATATCCACCCGCAGACTGCAGGTTTCCATGTCCTCATCAAACAATGGTGACAAGTAAAGTGCGTTCACATAAGCTTCCGGCAATACATACAGCCAGCTGCTGTGAAGCATCCCGCCATGGCTATAGGCACTGACAATATCTGATTCTTCATCCACATCGATAGCAAGTGAAAGCGTCTGTTTTCCACATACTTCCTCCGTAATGTCCACATTCCATGTAATAAATCCGTTTTCATGATATGCCACCTGTTTTCCATCCACATAGACTGTAGCAAAACCATTAATCCCCTGAAATTTCAGCACAATATGACTATTTTCCGCTCTCTTTGGAAGCTGTATCTTCCTCTCATAGCTGTAGTGCTGTGATAATCCCTTTTTGTGAAGAATTCCCATGTCAAAGGGCACCTGAACCTGTTGTACTGCACCATCTTTTTTGTCTGTTACTTTCCAGCTTCCATCCAGGCAGATTACTGAATTTTCTGCCGCTTTACTCCATTTTGGAAGGGGAATCACTCTTGGCATAGGATAATTTTTTAATTCATCTATAGTCATATTCATTTGTCTTCCTCCAACAGCATTTGTATTCTGAAAGACTCCCGCACGCCTGGAATCAGCTTTACATCAGGTCTTCGAACGCAGCCTCGTACCATTCTGGGATAATTAAAGTCTACTGCAATATTCATTTTGAATCCACCTGTATAACTGCTTCCTTCCAATACTGCATAATCAATTGAAGTGTATGTATTCTGCGCTTTTGCTTCTTTTGTTCCGGTTACCTCTATGCGAAGTGTATGTTTTTTTTCTTCCAGTCCATGTACCTCTGCCAGTATCTGTCTATAGCGTTTTTCATAGCCTCTGCTCATTCCCGGAAAATCCACTTTCGGTGGGTACTGACTCACATCTTTCTTCCAGAGTTCTCCGTCCAAATATACGTTACACATCCCATATAAAATATCCCATGATCCATAAACAGTGATTCCTGTCCCTGTAAAACTCAGTTCCGCGTAATCTCCTGCTGTATTGCTTAATGTTTCAGATCCGTTAAGATTTCCACAGTAATCTTCCATTTTTATCCAATTACCCACATAATTTATTCGCGGATCCAAATTATTTACAATAGCTCCTTCTGTTAATTCAGGTGCCGGTTCTAACCGAACCTTACACCCCTGAGAAACCATTCGTACTCTATCCGGTTCTGTTACATAATAAGCTCCACCCTTCTCTCCTAAGCCACCACTTGAAATGCCGATTTCTGCTTTCACACGGTGTGGCATATGGCGGAATAGCTTCTGAACTTCATATGCAGTTTCCAGTATTCCATTCTGAAAAAGAGTAAGATAAAAACAAATATCAAGGGTATTTTCATAGGTTCCGCTTATCTTTATCTGTACATTTTCTGCCCCATCCACAGAACAAATTTCAAGGCTTCTCCCTATCCATTTCCCAAGTAAGAATCCTGCTGTATTCAAGAACGGACCGCCTTTTATCAGTACTTTTTTTCCTTGTTTTTGTATAAGCCCAGCTTCCTTTAATAGACATTTTTTTCTGGAAAAAATATAAAAAATATTATCATTTTCTATGTGAAGAGCATCTTCTGTCCACTGAATTTTCCAGTTTATATTACAGATTTCATTCTGCCTTCTGAAACAATTTATCTTTGTTTCCACAGCAGAATTCTCATTTTCCCACTCCACGTATGTTTCTTTTGAAGCTGCTTCATATGCATTTTTCAAGTGATAATATTCTGGCTTCGGATTATGATTCACGTCCAGAATCCCCCATTCATACTCCTTCAGCCCTTCAAAGCTACCGTCCTCATCCACACCAGCCAGAACTACGCCACCAAGGCATCCTGGAGTCCGAGCTGATTTTTCTACAAAAGTACGAATACTTTTTCCCCAGAAATCACGGATTCCAGGATCTCTTTGAATTTCATCCCGGTTATGGCATACTACCGGTGACCAGACCTCGTGAAGTACAGGCACTGGATATTCTGCATCTGCAATCATATATCCAATCTCATTTTCTGCCCCGGGTGTGTGGAAAATCACCATCTGATCATATGTCTTGTCAAAAGGAAGACGCCAGTCAATATCATGAACCGGCCATACATCCATCTGTGGTTCTTCTTCTGGAATGGACATTGGCAAATGGAAGGTCATCAGGCGAATATCATCCAGTTCCCTGATGCGGTCACGAATGATTCCAAAATTTACTCCCCATGCACAATCGTGTCCTAATGACCAGAGAAGTACACTGGTATGGCTTCCATTTACAAGCAATTCTTCTGCTGCTGTTTCAAATTCTTTCTGCATATGTGGCAGCTCACTGATGTTTTTTTTGGTCTGTCCCAGTTCATAGAAAGGAGCTGTATTTTCCACCCAGAATCCCATTTCATCACACAGCTCCAACATTTTTTCACTAAAAGGATAATAGATACTGCGGATAAAATTAATGTGTGCTGCCTTAAATAATTCCAGATCACAACGCAAAACAGTCTCCCAATTTTCCATCTTAGAATCTGGTTCACGGTAACAGATCCCCAGCAGCTTTACAGGCTTATGATTCCAAAAAACCTGCTGATTTTGCCGCTTCAAAGAACGAAATCCAAGCTTTTGTCCATGCCTTATATAGGTCTTCTCATTACTCTTATCTGATAACTCAAGCACTATATTCACCTGGTACACAGCCGGATTATCAGGTGTCCAGCACTGTACTCCCTGACATTTAAATACAGCTGTTTTCACTCTGGCAGTGTCTTGTCTGAGCTCACCTTTTTCTTTCACAAGGACACTACTTTTATCTCTGATTTCCAGAAAGGCGGCAACATTTTCTTTACTTGTACTCCCTCTGTATTTTATGATTAATTCCATCTGTCCCTCTGGATTTTCTGCCGTATCCAGCCATATCAGCTTCTGTTTTCTCATTGCTTATTCCCCCGACGATCTATCCTTACTGTTTTCTTATTTATATCGTATACTCATAATATCCGCTTCCCACAGTCATGATTTCCTTCCCATCCGGTGATTCCAAATGCGCTGTAAGTCCCGGCGGAATCTGGCAGAAGACCCTGATTTTCTCATTTTCCCATTTCCACTTTACACTGATTTTTCCATAAGGATGCAGGGTCCAGGCACTTACCCAGTTCAAGCCTTTTTCCGGGTGCGGCTGAATTCGGATTTCTTCAAATGAAAGCCCGTCGCGAACCAGTTCCATCCCTCCAAGAGATCCATAAAACCACTCTTCAATACTTCCCAGCATCAGGTGATTCTGGGAACCGTGAATGTTTCCAGGCTCTGGTCCGTCCCATTCCTCAGTAAGGGTTGTTGCTCCATTTACGACCTGATAGCCGTATCCTGGTTTATCTGTAATATTCGTCATCTCATTGAGCACATCTGACATGCCATATTTCATCAGTGCAGCAATCAAAAACGGATGTCCCACATCACCAGCTGTGATGGCATAGCCTCTTTTTACCACGTCATCCTTCAGCTGCGAAACCACTTTATCCTGATATTCCTCCGGCACCAGTCCCACGATCAGGCTCATGGCCTGTGCCGCCTGACTGCCGTTTGCATAACGTCCGGTCTGGTCATCCAGAAACTGCAGATTGTATTCCTCAAATACCAGTTTCATTTTCTTCTGATACGCTTCTGCAACCTCTTTTTTCCCGAGAAGCTGTGCTATTTTTGCCATAATCTGAAGGTCATAATAATAAATACAAGTCGCCACAACAGGAACCGGAGTGTTCTGGGAATGCGGGGTGCAAGGACCGATATCCAGCCAGTCTCCAAGCCCGTGATGAAGCACTTCATGGTGTGTTTTAGACGAAAGATACTCCACATATTTCTTCATTACCGGGAAATATTTTTCCAGCAATGCAAGATCTCCGTAACGTTTGTATGCATACCAGGGAGCCAGCACACAGGCACTTCCCCACTCAGGTGAATCCAGAAATCCCTTATGCCACTTATCAAATCCAGTCACATATTCCGGACAAATATCCGGTATCAGACCATTTTCCCGTTGGGAATCTGCCATATCTCCTTCAATTTTTGTATACAGATTATGCACATCCAGATTATACATAATGGAAGGTCCGATCAGATGTGTCTGCTCCAGCCAGCCTAGCTTTTCCCTATGTGGACAGTCTGTGAAATAACTTTTTGTATTGCTTTTGATTGCCTGCAAAATAATCTTATGTATCTGATTAAACAAGGTGTTGGAGCAGCAAAAATCACCAGCTTGATCTACATCAGGGTAAATAAATTCCCCCTGTAAAGAAATTTCTTTTCCCGGCACAGCACCTGTCATCTCCACATAGCGGAACCCTGTATACGTAAAATCCGGTGCAAATTCCTGTTCTTTTTTGTCATTTAAAACATATGTCCAGGCGTAATCTTTTCCTGTTACAGACTGATCAATCCGTCCGTTTTCATCTAACTTTTCTGCAGTTTTCAGCACCACCTTCTGTCCTGCTCTGCTGCCATCTGTTTTCAGGAAAATCCTTGCCCATCCGGAAAAATTTTTTCCCAGATCATACTGCCATACCCCTGTTTCCACTTCTCTCACACCAACCGGTTGATAGATTTCCTTTACCCTTAAAGGTTCCATTGGTGCCGGTTTCAGTTCCCCTAAAGGTGGTTCCACACACACTGCAGCTTCCCAGATTTCCGACGCTTCTGATGTTAAATATTCCCTTGTCCACCGTCTTCCATCGAAATCCTCTCCACCGTAAATGCAGCAGAATTCAATCGGACTTTTGGCTCTTTTCCAGGATTCATCTGTCACCACATATTCCCTGCTGCCATCCTCATAAACCAGCTCCAGCTGGCACAGAAGCTTGGCTTTTCCATAGGAACGCTGGAAATACACATAACGTCCTCCTGGAACATTGAACATACAATCCCCCAGCTTTACCAGAATTACGTTCTCTGTATTTTCCCCTTCTGCAAAATATTCCGTCACATCATATGCCGTATAAAAACAGGTCCTTCGAAAATCTGTCCAGCCCGGTTCCATTACATGATCAGACACTCTTTTTCCATTAATCCAGCACTCAAAAGCCCCCATTCCACACACATAAAGCTTGGCCAGCTTCACCGCCTTTTTACAGCCAAATTTCTTCCGGTACAGGTGATATTCATGGTCCTTTGTCTCACCAATGAACTTCCCTTTCCAGTCCTCGCGATTATAATAGGCGGTCTCAAAGGAACTCTCTTCCTCTGCAGTTATCACACCCTCATCGCTGGAAAATATACAGCTTACATGCCAGGTCATTCTTTTTCCTGACTGAAGCTCCTTTCCTTCATACTGAATTCCAGCCATCCGGGAAGATTCTACAGTTCCGCTGTCCCAAACAGAATTTCCCTGCTCATCCCAGACCTGCACCCGATAGCTTTCCTGGCGCACATTCCTTTTTTCTGTCTCAACTCTCCAGCCAAATACAGGTTTTTTACTTCCTACCAGGATATTTTCCCGGCGATTATCTGTCATCAGATCGTACAGTTTCATTGCATATTCCTCCCTCTTTATGGATAATTTATTATAAAATTTACCTGATATATTTTGAATGGAAAAAACGTATATCTCCTATGTAGATTTTTCATATCCCCCACATTAAAAAGCCCTCCCCAGCGAAAACACATAACCTGTGCCTTTTCGCTGGAGAGGGCTTCTCTTTATGAAAGCAGAATTTTTAAAGCCTTATTGTTTGTCTTATTTAACAGTTTTCTCGTTCAGAGTTTCAATGATTTCATCAAAGTCTTCATCTGTCTGGCTCTTGATGTCATCAATGTAATCTTCCCATGCATCGTCATCATTAATGTCGTTCTCACCTGTGATAAACTGAAGCGCAAGCTCTTTTACTCGTGTCTCGCAGGTTCCGCCATATCCAAGCTCTGCTTTTGCAGAAGACTCTTCGGCAGTCAGATAGGTAACCGGTGCTCTGTCGTATGGAGAAACAGAATCCTCTCCGCCATTGGCGTCAGACTCAACCCAGTATTTTCCTTCATAGTAACCTTTTTCAGCATTCCACCATGGCTCCGGATTAGAAGCAACCTCAAGCATTGCGTTGAAATCAATCGGGTTAAATGGAATACCGGTTCTACAAACACTAGAAGAGGTAAGTCCATACTCAGCGGATTTTGTTGCAGGTGTTGCATCATTCAGAATATCATCTGCAAAGGTCTTAGTTCCATCAGTTTCTGTATAGGTTTCACCTTCAACACCCCAGTTCATAAGGTTTACCATCTCATCAGAATACTGATAGTCGATCATTGCTACTGCATATTCCGGATGCTCGGTTTCTGCACTGATATAAATACCCATATTTGCATTCAGAGATTTGGCAGCCTGTCTGGAACCCCACTTCCAGGCAGTACCATACTCTGTATTCTCCGGAAGATATGCAAGGCCCCATTCCATGTTGTCATCTGTCTTAGCAGCATTCCAGCTTGCTACAGATCCTGACCAAAGTGTCGGGCAAATACCGCCAACATTTGTTGTAGCTTTTGTCTGACCCTGATTGAAGTCTGCTGTTGAAAACTCGGGATCAATATATCCAGCCTCATATAAGCTATTCAGATATTTCAGGCACTCACGGAAATTATCCTCAATCGGTCCGAATACCCATTCCTCACCGTTGTAGTACAGGCAGTCCCATGTGTGGAAAATTCCAACAAATCCACGGTACAGGGTGTAATCTTTTGTGTTGTTGATAATAACATAATCAAGATCAAGTGATCCATCGTCAATCTTTGCCTGCATGTCAGAGCAAAGCTGTGTAAACTCATCCAGTGTGGCAGCCGGCTGCCAGCCGTTTTCTTTGAGAAGATCAAAACGATATGCAAATGCTGTGAAGGACTGTGCTCCCTGGATGTCATCCGGGTTATAGAAGCCGTCCATAAAGTAATACATGGATCCGTCCTCATTCTTTGCGAAATTCTCGCCGCCGTTTGTCTCTTTCATATATTCCGGATAGTAAACCATATAATCGGAATAATCAGCAAGATTTAATAAGGTGCCGTCCTCACCGTACTCATTGACCGCTGATCCCTTTGTTACAGTAGCAATATCCGGAACTGAACCGGACTGAAGTACAACCAGCTCATTTTCCGAATAGTCCTTCGCAGGTGTTCTTGTCCATGTAATGTCAAGCTTGCAACCAAGGTAATTCTCCATAGCCTCCTGCCATTTTTCCTGAACCAGTGTTCCGTCAGAAGACTGCTGATAATCTGCGATGCTTACTTCCAGATGTAAAGTTCCATCCTCAAGCTCCGGAAGCTCAATGCCGTTATCTGCAGCTGTTGCTTTTGGTGCTGAATCCTCTGCCCATACAGCAGTTGTTCCCATGGTTGTGAAAAGTCCTGCAGCCATTGCTACTGACATTCCCATAGCGGTAAGTCTTTTGGTGGTTTCTCTCTTCATAATTTCCTCCATTTTCTTTTTTAGACATTGTTGAATAGTAAACGTGTGTCTTTTATTTATAAGGAAAGCTGTCCCCCAGCTTCCGTATAATCTGAATATCAGCCCTTAACAGCTCCTACCTGTACGCCCTGTGCAAAGTATTTCTGGATGAACGGATATACCAGAAGGATTGGTCCTATGGTTGCGATTACGCAGGCATACTGTACATTCAGACTGTTTAGGTTACCGTTACTGATCATCTGCTGTGCATCACTCATGTTTGCAGTACCAGATGTAAATACAATTTTTCTAAGAAGCATCTGAATCGGCTGTTTTGCAGGATCCTTAATGTAAAGAAGTGCTTCATAGTAGCTGTTCCATGCGCCAACAACGGAAAACAGACCGAAGGTTGCGTACAATGCTTTTGAAAGGGGCACATAAATCTTTGTAAGAATCTGGAACTCACTGGCTCCGTCAATTCGGGCGGCTTCCCTGATTTCCGGGGAAATTCCCTGATAGAACGAACGATAAATGAAAATATTGTAAGCACTTACCGCATTTGGCAAAATCAGTGACCACCAGCTGTCATACAGACCCAGATTCTGGATCAGCAGGTAAGTAGGAACTGTACCACCACTGAAAAACATAGTGATCAGCAGGATAATGGACAATGGTTTTCTCAGTACGAATTCCGGTGCCATCATAACGTAAGCCATAAGGGAATTCAGCACCAGGCTGACGATCATAGTTCCCACGGCGATTACAATCGTGTTCCAGTAAGCTCCCAGGATATTCTCATCCTTGAATAAAGCTTTGTATCCGTCCAAATGAAATTCCTTTGGAAAGAAGGTAACCTGACCGGTTGTGATCATGCGGTTGCTAGACAGTGAAGTGGCAATTACATTCAGGAACGGATACAGAAATATAATCGATACAATGATCATGAATGCAATGAGGAACACGTCAAATGCTCTGCTGCCAATATGTATTTTGTTATTCTGTTTTTTTGCTTTTCCAAATGACATGAATTTTTCCTCCTACCACAAACTGTTTTCCGGGTTGATTTTCCTGGTAATCATGTTTGCTCCAAATACAAGAGCAAAACCAATGACTGAAATAAACAGGTTTACGGCTGTTGCATACGAGAATTTACCTTCCACGATACCTTTCTGGTAAACAAAGGTTCCGATTACTTCCAGCTGACTTCTGTTTGTGTCGTTCTGCATCAGAAGGATCTTGGTATAATCACTGTTCAGCACGTTTCCAAGATTCATGATCAGAAGAATCGTAGTGGTTGGCTTAATAGTCGGCCAGATAATATTTTTGATCTTCTGCCAGCGGTTTGCACCGTCAATATTTGCTACATCATATAAGGTTACGTCTACATTGGATAGTGCAGACAAATACATGATGGAACTCCATCCTACTGTCTGCCATACCTGTGAACCGAGATATAAAGGAAGGAAATACTGGCTTCCATTATTCATGTCCACTCTCGCCATTCCCAAAAAGTCTCTCACATCGTTGAAAAGTCCGGTAGTAGAGCCAAATCCATTTAGCATGGAACAGATAACTACTACAGAAAGGAAATGAGGAATATAAGAAATTGTCTGTACCGCACTTTTGAATACCTTTCCTCTTAACTCATTCAGCAGAATGGCAAAAATAATTGCCGCCGGGAACGTAAATAGCAGATTCAGAACTCCGATTTTCAGTGTGTTCCATATAATCTGTCCACTGTTTACATTTTTAAAAAATTTAATAAAATTTTTCAGCACAGGCTCCAGCCAGTTGCTGCCCCAGACACCTTTTGATGCTTTATAATTCTTAAATGCGATCAGAATTCCGTACATTGGAACATATTTGAAAATGATCAGCATGATCAGCGGTGCCAGTGCCATAATGCAAAGGGCTTTCTGTTTCCATAGCAGTTGCCAGAATGTTTTTTTCTTTGCCGCATATGGAATAGACGTGGTATTTGACCTTTTCGCCATATTTCTCTCTCCTTCCGGTCTTGTTTTTCTGATGTAATTATTGTATTGTATAAATCGCAGTGTTTGAATGGAAGATTCATAATTTTTTCATGTATATTTTACATTTTTTTCAGAGTTTTCCCGCTAAATATGGAATATTCTCAGGTTTGTCCAATAATTTTCCATGACACCCTGTAAAGGATTTATTGTAAAATAGGATTAAGAAAGGACAGGCATTATATATGAAAAAGCACAAAACAATCCTGCTTCCCCTTGGACGGCAGTTTTCTATTATCTTAGTATTATTTATTGTCTGCACGGCAGGCATTACACTATACAACACTCAGGATTACGTTCGGGTACAGACTGACTTTCTTAGCAGCAGTCTGGACTCTTACTCCTCGCAGCTTGCCAAAAATACCCAGGAAGCCTACGATAGCTACGAAAATATATGCTATAGCGCGGCATACAGCTCTGTAGTTCAGGATTTTCTCAGCAGTAAGAACAGGCAGAGTTCCTATGAAGCTTATCAGGAACTGCGAACACAGCTGGAAAATACCTTCCTTCTGAATCCATATATTTCTGATATTGCAGTTTACGGACAGGACGGAACCTTTGCCTCCCTTGGAGGATCTGCATTCAGCTACAAGCCCTTTGCCGATAAGCTTGACGAAACCTCGTTTCCCTACTGCACCGTTGGCACCACCTTAATAAACGGAACCAACTGCCACATCCTTGCCATGCCAATCTGTACCTTAGGTACCGGACAGAGCCAGCGCCTTGGCATCCTTTTTCTGGCCATTGACATTAATCATCTGCTTAGCAACTCTATGACCAATATGAATAGCCAGAAGCTTTATGAACCGGAAATCCTGTTTGCAAATGCACAGCAAGAACTGATTTATGGAACAAAAAGCCTTTACCGTACCGTTCTTAACACCCCCGCGCCTCAGTCTGAAACAGACACCTACGAAGTAAAAGCAAACAGCTCCCCGGTAACCTATATCGCAAAATGCTATTCCTTTCGCAAGCTTGGACTTTCCCTTTATGTACTTGTAGACAAAAGTCAGCTAACCAGCCAGATCCAGACTATTTCCCTGCGTCAGTTTCTCGCTACAGGCGCAATACTTCTGCTGGTTTTCCTCTTTGTAACCTTCCTTTACAAGCCATTTTTGGATTCGCTGAAGCAGCTGATTGATTTTATGAAAAGTATTTCTGCCGGAAACAGAAAAGCAATCAGAAAAGGTGCTCAGATTCATCAGGGCTTAATTGGATCTACTGAAATCAACGATATTTTTAACGCATTTAACGAAATGCTGATCAAAACCGAAGAACTGAATCATACCATTTTTGATTCCTATACCAGAATGTATGAATTGGAAGCCAACAACCGCAAAACAGAAATTGCATTTCTGCGAAGCCAGATTAATCCGCACTTTCTTTACAATACGCTTACCATGATCTGCGGTATGGCTGCAGAAGGCATGACTGATAAGATTATTCTGGTTACAGGTGCACTTTCCCAGATTTTTCGATACAGCATTAAAGGGAACGACATGGTTTCTCTGCGGGAAGAGCTGGAAATCGTAAAATCTTATCTGATGATCCAAAAGGAACGCTTCGCAGATCGCTTCACCATTGAATATAATTTTTCTGATGATGCCTATGACTGCCTGATACCCAAAATGGTCATCCAGCCACTGGTAGAAAATGCAATTGTCCATGGACTGGAAAAAAGTCTGAAACCAGGCTCTATTCTGATCGGTGCCGGACGAAATCCCCGGCACGGTTATCTGGCCATCTGGATTTTTGATACCGGTGTGGGCATGCCTCCGGAAAAATTACAGGAGCTGCGCAATTCCATTGCGGCTTCCGTCCATGATAAAACCGGAGATGCTTCTGCTGATCTGGCAAAAATGGATGCGAAGAATCACGACAGCATCGGAATTCTAAATGTCAATAGCCGTATGGTGCTTTACTATGGAGCTGACTACACTCTTATCATTGACTCCGAGGAAGGTGTAGGAACCAATATTCAGCTGCGGGTTCCTTATCAGACAAGTGATTCTTTGCAAACCTCGTAACAGTTCACCTCTTCACCAGGGCATCTAAAGGAGAATATTTATATGTATCAGGCAATTGTAATTGACGACGAAAAATGGGTTGTAAAAAGTCTGATTGCTACCATTAAAAATCAGGACTATTTTGAAATCACCACAGAATTTTATGACGGCCTTTCCGGTCTTGAATATATCCGTATTCATCAACCGGCCCTTGCATTTGTGGATGTAAGACTTCCTGGCATGGGTGGACTGGAAATTCTGCAGGCAGCTCATGCGGAAGGCTTATCAACTCTTTTCATTATGATAAGTGGACATGCTGAATTTGCGTATGCTCAGAAAGCAATGTTTCACAATGCTATCGGATACTGTTTGAAGCCATTTTCCCGAAGTGAGCTTATGGATTCCATGCAAAAGGCCTATCAGCTTCTTCAGGAGCAGGAGCAAAAAGCAGAAAATCAAGATGCTTCTTTGGAAGAGCAGCCAAACATTTTTCATCCTCAGCATCTTGTTTCTTTCCACAAGTCTGTGCAGATGATGATTGATTATACAGAGAAGCATTATCAGGAAGATATTTCCATACAAAATCTTGCAGAATACTGCAGCATCAATCCTAATTATGCCAGTCAGATTTTTCGGCAGGAAACAGGAGGAACCTTTGTCAGCTATCTGACTAGCCTTCGGATCGAACATGCTGCATGGCTTCTTGCACACAGTGACCAAACCGTATTTGCCATTGCCACTCAGGTTGGCTACAGTGACTATTTTTATTTTGCAAAGGTATTCAAAAAAGTAAAAGGATGTACACCCACCGCTTATCGAAAGGATTCTGAAGAACATGTGTAATCTTATTTCTAAACAGTTATTGGGGATTTCCATTGCAGCCACTTTGATTTTCACAACCACCGGTTGTGGTTCCTCTTCAACTACTACAAAAACCAGCCGTCAGGCGCTTCCTGAATCCATTCAGAATCTGTCCTTTGATGAACATTTAAATATCAGTGTTGGCTACTGGAATATTGAGGAGATGGAAAAAGCAGCCGAACCAGATGCTATGACTCAGTATATTGAAGATTTATTTAATATTACGCTGGAACCGGTAGCTGTAACCTGGTCAAATTACAAAGAGCGTTATCAGATTTTAAGTGCTACCGGAAGCCTTCCTGATGTTTTTGCCACATTAACACTTTCTTCCAACGACAATAATGATTCCGCAACCTTTTCCGATTTTATCAATACCGGTGCCATCCGTGCTCTGCCGGAGGATCTGACAGACTATCCGCGCCTGAATGAGATTTTGGATTCTATATCCTATACCCGATATACAGATGGCAAGTATTATGCCATTCCCCGTGTTTCCTTTCTGGATCCAGTTCTTGGTGCTACAGATGCTGCCATGCTGGTTCGCCGGGACTGGATGGATAGCCTTGGGATTTCCAATCCGGAAAGCTTTCAGGATTTTGCAGACATGACTATTGCTTTTGCCAAAAATGATCCGGATGGAAATGGCATTGATGATACGCTTGGTTACAATGTTAATTCCATAAATGCACTTGGAAAATGGGTGATTCTTGGCATCGCTCCTGAATGCAATGTTTATTCCTGGACGGAAAATAACGGTTTCTATGTTCCATCCTGGTCCACTGATGCATTTAAGCAAGTAGTAAAGGATTATCGCCTGCTGTACGAAGAGGGTGGGCTGGATCCTGATTTTTACACCAAATCTCCCTCCGCTGTTATGGACGACTTCGCAGCAGGACGGCTCGGTGCCCTGGAATATAAATCCTCCCCTTCTTCACTTATGGAATTAAAAAACAGATGGGATGTCTTAAATGACAAGTCCTTTGAGGACTGTGTGGATGTACTCCCTGTTTTTCCCGCACAGGACGGGATTCGATACAGTAATTCCTCCAACAGCTTCTGGTCAGAATCTTATATTTCTTCTGATGTAGACGATACAAAGACAGAGCGCATTCTTGCTCTATTTGAATTTCTTCTTTCTGATGAAGGACAGGATTTCTGTCATTATGGATTAGAGGGAATTGATTATGAAAAGGATAAAGATGGGAATTATTCCTGCCTTCTGGATACAAAAGGAGAAAGTCTTACCACAGCTCTTGCCAGAAAATATCCATCTTCTATTTTGTTTTCCAATATTGCAACCTGGGGCGGAAGCTGGAAAGATTTTGAAGTCAATGATATGAATACGCTCCGTTATGGAAAATTTGCAACTATTCTTGCTTCTGAATCCGCTAATTACTGCAAGGAGCACACTACGCAGGTCAGCCGCCCTTATGCATTTATGAGCTATCCAAAAGAACCAACAGAGGAATTTAGCACCTCCAATGCATTTAAACAATTCATAAGCTGTATTATCGGAAATGACGATGCCGTAGACATGTGGGAAAATGTGTTAACGCAAATGCGCTCTGACGGACTGGACGAATATATTCAAAGGCAAAATGAAAATTTCGCAGAATCACAAAATTAATTTAAAAATCCCCACCTGAAGCTTTGCTTATACAGCAATCATTTCAGTGGGGATTTCGTATGGAAAAAATTAATTAATTTTCAAAACATAGGCACAGTCACAAGGTTTCTTTTCCGGTGCTTTTACATAAAGCCCGTCTTCTTTTCTGTAAAAAGCAAGCTCACCTTCATTTCCCAGCATAGTTACCTTCTTAATCTCGCCATCAAGAATACCGCCCTTACGAAGTGTACGGATACGGAACTCTCCATCCTCTGGCCAGCCAAATGCAATAGCATAAAGAGCATCGCCATGTGTGGTAAAGCGGAAGTCCTGAGCGGTAAGAGTATCACTATGCACGTCAACAGCATCCCCCTTATCAAGCTGCTCCTGGATTTTTTCCACATCATAATTGGCATCATCTACTGTAGTAGGACCTTCTGCTGCCACCTTAAATGGCCTTGTCTCATAAATTGCCTTACCGTTTAAAGCCAGCCAGTCCCCGATCTCTTCCAAAATACGCACTGCATCGGGATGGAAGGAACCGTCTGCATATGGACCTACATTTAGCAAAAGATTTCCATTCTTGGAAACAATATCGCAAAGCTGATGGATAATCCGCTCTGCTGATTTATATTTGGGATTTTGTACCATACACCAGGTAATGTTATCCTCCAGCCGGTCGTCAGACTGCCATGGGAAGTCCTTTGGGGAAGAAAATCTTCCGCACTCAATATCATAAACGCCGATATCCTTAGGATAATCCTCCTGTTTGTATGTAATGATTCCGTCCTTAATTTCTCTGGTGTTGTAATAATATTCGGCTACATCATAGCGATAGTCTTCCTGGATAATGCAGGTACGGCTGTCAAAATACACCTCATCCGGCTCATACTTGTCGATAACCTCCAACACCTTATCCCGCCAGATTTTGCAAAATGCTTCGTCAGGATAGCGATAAGGAATATAGCGATTTGTCTCAAGAGGCAGTGCAGGACCGTAATATTTTTCATTTTCCGGAATATACACATCTGCCTCATTATCCGTTGACATAAACCATCCCCACAACCACTGGTGGTGAAAGGTTGCCACTGTACGAATTCCCTGCTTGCGAAAGGCCTCTGTGCATTCTCCCACAATATCACGGTGAGGACCATAATTCATACTATTAATTGGATTAACTGCGCTGTCCCACATGGAAAAATTATCTGCATGCTCACTAACTGCACCGGCATATTTTGCGCCGGAACGCTTTACAAGAGAAGCCCACTGATCCGGATCAAATTTTTCTCCTTTGAGCATATCATAAAAGTCCTTATAGCCAAAGTCATGAAGACTTCCATAGGTTTTCTCATGATACTGGTTCTGCTCCAAGCCTTTGCAGTACATATTTCTGGAATACCACTCGTTTTGATATGCCGGAACGCTATATGGTCCCCAGTGAAAAAATAATCCAAACTTTGCATCTCGAAACCACTTTGGTGCTTCTCTTTTTACATTGTTCCAATTGACCTCTCTCATGTTTTCCAATACTCCATTCTGCCCGCAGGCGTTTTTTGTTGCACTGCCATGGGCAGGCTGAATTTATTACAATTTTATTGACTTCTTATAGAAAGACAGAAGCGGCAAAAAGGTCACTTCGTCCACTGGTGGCTGTTTAACCGGATCTGCCTGCCATACAAAGGAAAGCTCTGCTTCATCCTCCACTTCTCGTGCCAATTCCAGATAAAGATGATTTTTGTTCTCTCTGTTTCCGCGAATATGAAGGATCTCCACCTCACCCTCACTGTCTGTCAAAGTAAATCCGCTGTCTTTTCCCACTGCTGAGTAAACCAGGAAGCAATTCTTAACATGATCGCAGGTAAGCTTCAGCCAGATTCCGCTTCCCTCCAGCTGGAAGCTCTTTCTTTCCGCTTCGTCTGCTCTTTCAACCTTTACAAGCTCAGGCGGCTGATACTCTTCCTTTCCATTTAACACATGGGCACATTGCTTCGCCAGCTTTTCTCCAAGCGCTACATTAGCCTGTGCTGTATTGTGGATTCCATCGCAAAGGCTTAAATTGGAAGTTGTCAAAACAGAAACTCCCGGTATCTCCTTCGCTGCTCTTGCCTGAGCATCACGCACCATTCCCCAGCACTCGTCATTGATTCCATTGATCTGTCTGTTCAGCTGCATGGTAAAAAACGGGATCTCATATCCCAGTTCTTTTCTGGTTGCTTCCACGTACTCCCTAAAATGCTCCAGATATTTTTCTGCCGGTCCCGGATTGGTGTCTGAGCATCCCTGATACCAGAGCACTCCTGCATATTTTCCCCCGGTCTGATGAATCTTGTCCAACATATTTAAGTACAAATCTCCGTCCTTTGGATTCCATCTTTCCATAGGAGAACCGCCAAGAGAGGTCTGAATCAATCCCACAGGCATTCCCGTCATTTTCCCATAAGTCTTTCCAAACGCAAGATAAGGAGATACTCCCGGCACACCCATCTCTTCATTGGCCAGAGATCCGGCAAAAGTGCTTTCATTCATAGGGTGGCTTGCAATATCCCACTTGTTTCTGTTACGATACAAATGCACATCCATGCTAGGTGGGTCAATGCAAAAATCCCTGCTGTATCCCGCTGAATTAGATTGACCTGCAATAATAAACAGGTTTCCTACTCCCAGATGGAGCACACAATCTCCACGATAGAGCCATGTAAGATCCGGAACAGTGCTCTTTGTTTCCAGGCTGGTGTCAATCCTGTAAGGTCCCCCGGCCGGAATCTCCAGTGTCACCTCAAATTCCCCCTGAAATTTCTCATTACATGTAAAATGATCTGCATTTGTCCAGGGAATCACCGTCATATTGTCATCCTCACGCATAACTCTCACAACCGGAGTAACCCTTTCAACACCCACTTCAATTGCTGCCGGATGAACCTGAAAGTTTCCCTTTAAAGCTACAGATGCCTTACCATTCTCCTGCTGCAAAATTTCCCAATCTGCAGGAGCCTTCGTCAACGTAATTCCATGCATTTTAATTCAACCTCTCTTTCCAGCTACATAATCTATATCAAGCGGATATTCCAGGTCCGCTTCGCTACTTGCTCATAACTGAATAACTGCTTCGCAGTTTATCAGAAGGAGCTTGCTCTTTCGTCTTGTTTTTCATTATAAAGTCTTTTCAATTTCATTGGTATATTCATTTTTCAGACCATTATGTAAATTTTTCAGATAAATGAAACTGCCTGCGCCTCTTACAAGTAGTCAGAAACCAGAATTTTATGGACATAGGACAAGCCCCATGAGCACTGTCCTGACCCTTTATAGGTCAGCTTGTTCATGGGGCTTGCATATAGGAGACGGACTAAACCATCTTAAATACCAATTGTTATTTATTTGTGATCACCGAAGCCACAGCCTTCTTCCATCCGGCATACTTCTGTTCTCGTTTCTTGGCATCCATGTCCGGCTTATAGGAAACCCGGTTCAATTTTCCAAAAATACTTTCATCCCAGACACCAAGCTGTAATCCTGCCGCATAGGCCGGTCCGATAGCGGAAAGCTCCTCGGAATCCGGAACCAGAACTCCGGCATCTGCAATATTGCTCTGGAACTGCATCAGATAGTCGTTTCGGGTCGGACCGCCATCTACGCGAAGCTCCTTCACCGGAACACCAGCATCCTCAGACATAGCCTGTACAACATCTGTAATCTGATAGGCAATACATTCAAGTGCCGCTCTTACAAACTCAGCCTTGCGGGTAGTACGGCTCATGCCTACAACAGAAGCTCTCGCCTCGCTGTCCCAGTAAGGAGCACCAAGGCCGCTGAATGCAGGAACCAGATACAGGCTGTCCTCCTGAATGGCTTCTTTCGCCAGTCTACCGGTTTCTCCAGGAGAAGAAATGATCTGAAGATCATCCTTCAGCCAGGTAATCACAGCGCCTGTATAGTTCAGATTGCCTTCAAGCACATAGTTAACCTTGCCACCGATTTTCCATGCAAGAGAGGTAACAACACCATGGGTGCTGAGGATTGGCTTCTCGCCAATATTCATCATAATAGAAGAACCGGTTCCATAAGTGGACTTGATCATACCAGGCTGCAGGCATCCCTGACCAAAAAGAGAGCCGTGGGAATCTCCAAGTACGCCATGGATCGGGATTTTATGAGGAAGAAGTCCCTCGAAATCCGTCTCGCCGAAGCAGGCATCGGAATCTGTAACCTCTGCCATATTTGCCGGATCAATGCCAAATAATCCGCAGATTTCCTCATCCCATTTCAGGTCAAAAATATTGAAAAGCTGCGTTCTGGAAGCATTGGAATAATCGGTTCTGTATTCTTTGCCCCCTGTCAGCTTGTAAACCAGCCAGCTGTCAATAGTACCATGGCAGATTTCATGACGCTCTGCTGCCTCTTTTGCACCCTCTTCATTTTCCAGAAGCCATGCAATCTTGGAAGCCGGAAAATAAGGGGAAAGATTCATTCCTGTTTTCTGGCGGATCAGCTCTGCTGCGCCAGCCTTTTCCACACGTGCACAGATATCCACGGCACGGGCGCACTGCCATACAACTGCATTTCCGTAAGGCTTACCGGTGACGCGGTTCCATGCAAGAGAAGTTTCACGCTGGTTACTGATTCCCAGCCCAACTACATATTCCTTCTCTACCCCCTCCAGAAGTTCTTTCACAACCTCCAGAACATTGCTGTAAATTTCCTCTGGATCATGGGAAACCCAGCCCTTTTCATTGATGATCTGCCTGTGAGGGCGGTCGGTACGGCGCATAATGCTTCCTGTCTCATCAAAAAGGAGCGCCTTGGTACCCTGGGTACTCTGATCAATACTAATAATATATTTTGCCATGTTTACTATCCTCTTAAAACTTTTATATTCTCTAAAATCAACATCTCTGTACCTTAAGTCTGTTTTGTAACTAAATAATAAGCGTGCCTGACCAGACTGCTCAGAAGCACGCCCAATCGGGCAGCACTTCCAAGCAGCATCCTGGCTCTGCATCCACGCAGTCTGTCAGTCACGCTTAAATTTGTTTCTTATTTGATTTTTATTTCAGAGCTTCAACAGCCTTCTTGGCAATACCCTCAGCATTTAATCCATAGTAATCAAATACTTCCTGAGAGTTACCAGTGATAACCGGAGCATCCGGAAGAGCCATGTTCAGCACTTTTCTCGGGCATTCTGCACCAACAACCTGTGCAACCATGGAGCCAAGTCCGCCAAATGGTGCGTGCTCTTCTACCGTGATCACTGCCTTTGCATTCTTGGCAGCTTTTACAACGCCTTCAGCGTCAAGCGGTTTCACGCAGTACATATCCAGTACAGTTGCGGAAATTCCCTGCTCCTCCAGTAACTTTGCTGCTGCAAATGCCGGACGAACCATCTCGCCGCAGGCAATGATTGCCACGTCTGTTCCCTCTTTCAGAACAGTTGCCTTGTCCATTTCAAATGGGCAGTTATCTTCTGTATAAATATCCTCGACCGGATTTCTTCCAACACGGATGTAAGATGGTTTCTCATCCTTCAACAGAGCCTCGATCAGATGCTTTGTCTGATGACGGTCACTTGGAAGGTAAACTCTCATATTCGGGATTGCGGACATAGCTGCGATATCCTGTGCAGAATGATGGCTCATTCCAAGTGCGCCGTAGCTGATGCCGCCGCTGATACCGATAAGAGTAACATTTGTATTGGAGTATGCCACATCAACCTTGGCCTGCTCGTAGCTTCTTGTGGATAAGAAGCAGGCTGGTGAGCATGCAAATGGTTTCTTTCCACATTTTGCAAGACCTGCGGAAATACTTACCAGATTCTGCTCTGCAATACCGGTCTCAATAAACTGATCCGGGAAATTATCTGCAAATGGTGTCATGGAAGCGGATCCTCTGGAATCGCTGCAAAGCACCATAATATCTTTGTCTTCTTTTGCTTTATCCATCAAAACTTCACAGATGGCCTGTCTATTTGGAATCTTATTCATGAAGAGCGGCCTCCTTTCTTGCTGCAAAATCCGCGATGATCTGATCATATTCTTCCTGTGTTGGAACCTTGTGATGCCAGTTTGCCTTGTTTTCCATTACGGAAGAGCCACAGCCTTTTACAGTGTTGGCAATTACAGCGGTTGGTTTGCCTTTTACAGTTTTTGCTTCTTCAAAAGCAGCATTTAACTGGTCAATATCGTTTCCGTCTTTTACATCGATCACATGCCATCCGAAAGAACGGATACGCTCATGGAGATCATCATGTCCCATAACGTCCTCTGTATTTCCGGAAATCTGAAGACGGTTACGGTCGATTACTGCGCAAAGGTTGTCCAGCTTGTACTGATGTCCTGCCATGAAGCCCTCCCATACGGAACCCTCTGCCAGCTCACCATCACCCATTACGGTGTAAACACGGTAATCTCTGTTATCTTTTTTGCCTGCAAGAGCCATGCCTACGCATACCGGAAGTCCATGTCCCAGAGAACCGGAGTTCATCTCGATTCCAGGAAGCTTATTATTCGGGTGTCCGATATATTTGGACCCAAATTTTGAAAAATGTGCCTTAATATCTTCCAGATCCAGAAAGCCCTTTGCTGCAAGTACAGCGTAATAAGCCTCTACAGAGTGACCTTTGCTGAGTACAAAACGGTCACGGTCCGGATCATCCATGTTTTCCGGAGAAATGTTCATCTGGCAGAAATACAGGCTCATCAGAGTATCGATCACACTCATGTCGCCGCCGATATGTCCACCCTTTCCGGCAACGATAATATCTACAGTATCTTTTCTCAAGTCAAAAGATTTTGCCTTTAAATTTTCCATTCTCATTCACCTCTTAAATATGCTTTCACATCTTCTTCAATAGGATCATATAAATCAGGAGTGATTCCCATGTATTTGCATGCCTCGTAAAGTACCGGAACTACGTCTTTATGGATACCTACACAGTGATGGATGTATGGTCCTTCTACAATCTTGGCTTCCAGACGTTTGATGTTTTCAACCTCAACCCAGAGATAAGTTCCCATACCTTTCGGTCCGTCAACGCCTTTTGCTTTTCCAAGGAGCATGGAGTATTCTCCGTTATCACCGTCGAAACGTGCCAGTGTCACTTCACCATGCTTTGCTTCTGCTGTAATGCTTCCCGGATGACTGAATGCCAGCGGATAAGTAAGCTTCGGTGTCTCTCTTGCAACAGAGATCGGCCATGGTCCGCAGTGCTGAAGGAGCTCGCCGTTTTCAATGTCAGGATGGCGGATGGTCCAGTCTGCAAAGAAGCTTCTTGTGTCATCAAGTGCTGCTGCCTCAACAAGAAGAGCGGTAATTGCACCGTGAATATCTGTCTCACATACAACCGGAATTCCCTCTTCATTGAGAAGTGCATTTGCTGCACATGGCATGATTCCGATCTCGCTCTGCAGCTGGTTCCAGCACTGGATTGCAGCTGCCTGGCAGCCGTATTTCTTAATAAGATTTCCCATAGCAACCTTAAGAGCTGCTACATTCTCAAGCTCGTTGTCTTTTACACAGATTTCCATGTTCTGGCGGCAGTATTCCACAACCTTTGCAACCTCTGTTCCCTCTGCTTTTGCTTTCTTCATCTCATCTGTCAGCTCTGGCATTGGGATTGGTGTCAGCTGGATGTTGAATTTCTCAAGGAGCTCACCTTCGTTGCACATGGTGGACCAGAACTCGTATGGTCTTGTGGAAATCTGAAGGATTCTCATGTTGCGGAAGGTTTTTACTACATTACAGACAGCCATGAAATCACGAAGTCCACGCTCGAATACCGGATCATTCAGTCTGCAGTTTGTCATGTATGTAAATGGAACGCGGAATCTTCTGAGAACTTTACCTGTTGCAAAAAGTCCGCACTGTGTATCACGAAGACGGACACCATTCTCGTCTGGTCTCTCATCAAGAGGTCCCCACAGGAGAACCGGTACATTTAACTCTTTTGCAAGTCTTGCACATTCAAACTCAGTTCCGAAGTTGCAGTGCGGAAGGAAAAGTCCGTCGATTTTCTCTTTTTTGAATTTCTCTGCAATCTTGATGCGACCTGCCTCGTCATAAAGAAGACCCTCGTCATTTACATCTGTGATGTCTACAAAATCGATTCCTAATTCTTTTAATCTGTCTGCAGTAAGTCCACGATACTTAACTGCATCCGGTGCACTGAAAATACTTCGTCTGGTTGGCGCGTAGCCGATTTTGATCTTTGCCATTCTGGTATTCCTCCTTGTTTACATTTATTATTCTCTTTTGGTTTTTCTTAGCTATAAAATCTTTTTCTTTATTACTTACCCAGATATTCTGTTTGCTTTTCTTTATAGCTCTAGTATAGGTCTCTTTCAGCTTTATTCCAATAAAAAATAAAGTGTTTTTGACTTTATTTTCGCTTTATTTTTCGCAAATATATTGTTTATTTTTCAATTAAGAAGTACAATATATACAACAGAAAAAACTTCTGCCAAAGAAATATGAACAGTTTCCACAGAAAACCAACTTTCTGCCCTAAACAGCAGATACTTTACTAAATACCACTCCGGGAGGTGCCGCAAATGTCCATTACTGCTAAAGAACTGGCCAGAAAACTGAATCTTTCACAGACTGCCGTCTCCATGGCGCTGAATAATAAGCCCGGAGTCAGCACTGAAACCCGCCGGCTGGTGGTAGAAGCTGCGGAAAAATACGGCTACGACTTTACCAAACTTTCTCTAAAGAAAAATAAAGCCGGAAGCATTTACGCGGTAAGCTATCGTTCCCATAATGCCATCATGTCCTATTCTCCTATTTTTGATGCTATGGTGGAGGGTATGGAATCCGTAGTGCAAAAAGATAATTATAAACTGAAAGTAATCACATTTTATGAAAAGCGGGATAATCTGGAGCATTATCTGGGGGATTTAAGAACTACTGACTGCGTTGGAATTATTTTGTTTGGTACTGAAATGCGGGAAGAAATGGTCCGGCCTTTCCTGAAGCTTCCTTTTCCGGTGGTGATCCTAGACGCCTATTTTGAAAACCTTAACTGTAATTATGTTGTTCCCAATAACCGTCAGGGAGCTTATCTGGCTACCGATTATCTGATCAGCCGGAGAATGAAGCAGCCTGGATACCTGCAGTCTGCTTATCCTCTCCGCAACTTTTCAGAGCGCCTGGAGGGATTTTATCATGCTGTCCATGATAACGGAATGTCCCGTTCCCGCTGTATTATCCACCAGCTTTCTCCAACCATTGATGGAGCAATGGCAGATATGCTTGCAATTATTGACAGGGGAGATACTCTGGCAGACTGTTATTTTGCGGACAATGACCTGATTGCAATCGGAACCATCAAGGCCTTGCGTCTCAGAGGCTACAAGGTGCCGGAGCAGGTGGCAATTGTAGGCTTCGACAATATCTCTGAGGGACGCATTATCGACCCCTCCCTTACCAGTATCAGCATCCCTCGTCATTATATGGGACAGGTTGCCGCCAGAGAGCTTCTCTCTCAAATAAACGAACCCCGGCAGCATACCTGTAAAATTGAAGTTTCGGCAAATCTGGTGAAACGATTTTCAGTTTGACGTAAAAAAGGTATCGCAACCTTTCATTTCCGGTTGTGATACCTTTTTTATTACTTATTGCAGAAATATTTGATACTAAAATTCCTGTTTTTTCACTGTATTTATGATATATTTATCCACTTCGAAATTGTTTTCGAAAATACCGTCTTTTATTGTGAAATTATCACAAATTTGCTTTTCAATTGTAATATCCGTGCATTTTTTCATCTGAAAAAACCGGATTTTCTGCGCTCTTTTCGCCCAAAACAAATCACGATGCATACAGATCATGCAGCCTTATATTTTACCCAATTACACTGGTAAAATCTTTACGTTTATGGTATACTTATTTCATTATCTGCAGATAGCAATGTCAGAAATATAGTAACCTGACATCTTCTACCTTACACTAATAACCGGAGGGATATTTATATGGATGAAAAAATCATGAAATTTTTAAGGAAAAACAATATCCATATCAGTAATATCAAATATCTGCTCAGGCAGGAGAATAAGACCTGTATTTATTTGACCGATGGGCGAGTTGTGAAAACTTTTATCACAGTCAAAGATTTATATGAAATTCTTATACCTTATGATTATATTTCCATAAATAAGGGCACCGTGGTTTCCAGAGGACAGATTGATCATATTGAGAACTGCACCTATCATATGAAGGATGGCGTACGTCTGGAAGGACGTAAGCGTGGCGCGGCCACTCATAAATTTCTGAACAAATCTTTGCATCAGGATCCTGCCAAGACTTTATCTCCAAATATTCGTACGCGTTTTTCTGTATTAGATGATATGCCCATTGCTTTTTGTGTAATCGAACTGATTTTTAATAAAAACGGAACTGGAATTGACTTCGTTTTCCGCTATTGCAATAAAGAAATGCTTCTTCTGGAAGGCATGGATACTTTGGAAATACTTGACCAGTCTTTTTATCAGGCATTTCCCAACGGAGATAAGAAGCTCCTTGCCGCATATACAGATGTTGCCTTGAATGGCGGAAGCTGTCGTCTCAAGACTTACAGTGCCAGGATTCATCGTGAACTTATTATCAAATGTTTCCAACCGTTAGAAAACTTCTGCGCATGTATATTGATTCCTGCCTATGAAATAGAGAAATAAACATTTTCCAGATTTCCATATATACATGATATGAGAGTCAAAAGGTCTTTTGCCACTCATATCCTTATATTTATTGATAAAATATTGGGAGGGAATCGACTATGCAAAATCCATTTCCTGACGAAAGATATTCTGTGGCGGATGAAGCCATCCTGGGTGCTTTTTTTAAACTTCTAAAGAAAAAAACTCCTGATCAGATCACAGTATCCGATATCACTAAGACAGCCGGTATCGCGAGAAGCACTTTTTATAATCATTATCAGGACATTCCCTCTCTTGTATCCGCTGTTGAAGAAAAGACGATCCAGGATGTTTTTTCTATAATGGAAAAATTTCATCCTGAAAATGACCGGGATATCTGTCAGTCCTATTTTCTGACTATTTGCCGCTATACAATGGAAAATCCTTTCCTGTCCAGTCTTCTGAGCACACCCCATGGGAATGATCTTTTTGAAAAAATGCTGACTATGCTTCATCACTATGTCACCACTACTACCTCCAGTGCCAGACCCGGCAGACACACAAAAGAGGAAATATCTTATGTGATCACCTGTGCGATCGGCAGCACGATCGGTGTTCTTCACAAATGGACCCGGGATCATTTTGATCTTGCACCAGAAGTCATTGCAGAGATTCTGACTCAGGTTTTCCTGACTGGCATGCTGCCTCTTTTATCCTAACGTGTTTGAAAAAGCATTCCCGCAAAATGAGGCGTGCAGATTGCGGGAACACTCTTTCAAACAAGCATAAGAAAAACCCGTCTAAGCAATTCACTCAGACGGGTTTTTCTTATGCCTGTGGCTCATCAATCAGGACATCCTGTCTCCTGATTTTCTTTGTTGTACTGCGTATAAACGGATTTTTTCGGATCACCAGACCTGTAATACGACGGTAGGTCGGCTGATTTTTATTGTATTCATCCAGAAATGCCTGAAGCTGTAAACGAATCATCTCAGTATCCAGTGCCTTTGCCTCCACAACTGCCTGTTCCGGATAGATGCGTGCTGTCAGACCATTCTCTTCACCTGTCACAATCACTTCCGCAACAAGCGGGTTCAGCGCAAGCTTGTTCTCAAGTTCTTCCGGTGATACATTTTCCCCATTGGAGAGAATGATCAGATTTTTCACACGACCATTAATAAAGAGGTATCCATCTTCATCCATATAGCCCTTGTCGCCTGTATGCAGCCAGCCATCCTTCAGTGTTTCCGCTGTCTCATCCGGCATCTGATAGTACCCTTTCATAACACTTGTACCCTTTACCAGAATCTCCCCGTTTTCAAACTTTATCTCCACATTCTCAAGTGGTCTTCCGATAGAACCCGGCTTATGATTTTCCGGTGTATTATTACTGATAACAGGAGAACATTCCGACATACCATATCCTTCCAGTATCTGAATGCCATATTCTGCAAAACGGTCAATATAGTACGGATCCAGATGTGCCCCGCCGGTAAAAATCGTCTGCAGTTTTCCGCCGAATACTTTTTCTGCAAGAACCGCCTTCGGGATTTTCGGATCAGCAGCCGCCAGTCTCTTATAAATTGTCTCAATCATCATCGGAACCATGAGCATGATATCTGGTTTAAAAATGCTCATATTTCTGACCATATGAAGCAGAGAGTCATTGATACAGATAGTTGTCCCCTGAGAAAATCCTTTCAGCCAGTCCATAACAAGGCAGAATGCATGATGGATTGGAAGTACACTGAGCATGGCAGTTCCAGGCTCTGCTGAAATCTTAACTGCCTCAACGTTGGATGCCAGATTATTCTGTGTCAGCATAACCCCTTTGCTCTTTCCTGTGGTTCCGGAAGTAAAGATAATAGTCGCAATAGCTTCTGCATCCGGACAGGAAGCATCTTCTGCTGCGCTCTTTCCCATGTCTCTCAGCTCATTGATACTGTACACGCCTGAAGGCAGATCCTCCACCTCTTCCTGGAGCATCCATACTTTCTGAAGCTTGGGACAGTTTGCAAGAAATGCTTCCAGATATGGTCTGTGTTTCGGACTTAAGAAGAGTGCTTCGGAATCGGAGCGATTTATCAGGTCGATCAGTTCTTCACACGGGAGTGCAGCATCCAGCGGCACCGCTGTCGCGCATCCTGTAATAATCCCCAGATAGCTTTCGATCCATTCTACAGAACTGGTTCCGATTAATGCAATATGTTTTCCCTCAAACCCTTCTGCAAGAAGTCCTTTTCTGGTAGAAATCACATTTTTCATCATTTCGCTGTAGCTTTTCTCCAGAACTTCTTTTCGATTAAGCCATTTTACTGCTTTGACTTCGCCAAATTTCTGTACACTTTCTTCTAATATATTCCTGATCAGCATATTTTTCCTCCTTCACTGTTCAGTGAACTGACACTCTGTTAAGTCTTACTGTTCACTCCGGGAACAGTAACATTAAGTCCTACTGAAGCTCCTCAAGAAGCTTGAGTGCCTCCTCAAGAGTTGTAATTTTTGTCACTTCGTTTTCATCCAGTTCAATATCAAAGGTATCCTCAAGCTCACCCAGGAAAGACATAAAATCCAAGGACGTAAATCCCAGATCCTCGCGAAATCTCATCTCACCTGTCATCTCCTCCGGTTTCACTTTACTGTACTGCGCCACAATATTTTTAAATTCCATTTCCTGACTCATTCCATTTCCTCCTGATTTTTGATTTCTATAAAAACAATGCCGACAAGTTCTCTTTAACCACTCTTAACCTTTCAGGCTTTGTGGGACCTGTTACTCTTTATACCTGTTCCATAATCTCTCCAATGCTCATATCCGGCTCTGCAATCCCTTTAAAAAGAATACGCATCATATAATAATACAACAATTCCATGTCATGCTCCTCCAGATGCGCAGTCTGATAATGATAGGAGAAGTTCATTCCCCCATCCTCGGTGTGAGATACGGTCAGATACATTTTCTTGGTTGCAGCACCGTTTGCAAACCATTTGGCATGCTGGCGAATAGTTCCAAGCATTTCATTCTCCACCTTCACCGGCATTGGCTGATAGGTCAGATAGCAGCTTTCATAACTGGTATGCTCCGGTGTATGATATCTTTTTCTCATCTCATCCACAATAAATGCCGGATCATAATTGCTGTGCATATAAATTCGATTCTGCATATTCTGGATTTCATAAGCTGCCGAAAGAAAATCTGTCTCTGGTGAGATCACTGTTCTGCATGGAAACATAATGGTTCGGCTTCCTCCGGAAGTCCATTCGTCATGGGTAGAACGTCTGGATATAAAATTCTGGATTGTAATATCCTCCTGTCCATTATTTACTTTTGACAAATAAGTACGAATACCAAGCAGAAGCAGATTTGTCATAGAGAGCTGATGATTCATACAGAAATCCATCAGATTCTGTGTCGCATACGGTTCCAGATGATAATCCTTTACTGCAACAAACAGCTCGTTCATCTCAATGTCAGAAGCACGAAGCTTCGGATTTCCATGACGCTTTCTTGCTTCCTCCAATACAGATGGGCCCTGAATATCAGAATATAACGGCTCACCCAGTGCATCCAGCTGGTCATCCCAGAATTTTTTATCTTTTGCAAAACGCTTTTCATTGCCCGCCTTTGCCAGGTCTTTTTTCAGAACCGTTTCAAAATCTACCAGTTCCTGAGGGCAGGCGGTTCCATATCTGTAATGCGTATATAATTGGAACAGATCTTCGATCATAACTACAAGTCCACAGGAATCGATCAGTCTGTGATCCATATGTAAAAAGAAACCATTGTATCCTTCTGGAAGCTTCAGCATGGTAAATTCACACATGGGAATATTATTTCCGTCAAATGTTTCATATGCCCACTGCTGCATCAGCTCATCTGCCTTTGCCAGACTTTCCATTCCTGACAGATCCTTCAGCTCAATATCACGCGGGTCCTGTTTTTCGATATACTGTTTTACATTTCCCTCTTTATCCGGCTTTGTAAAACGGACTCTGGTACAACCGGAACGCTCTGTTTCCATCTGAATACATTTTTTTAATAATCCAAAATCCAGTTCTGCCTGTACAGAAGCCACAACGCTTACGCCAGATACCTGCTGTGTACCATAATCCAGAATCCAGTTGTGATGCATTTTCTGAGCTGCCGTCAAAGGATAATAATTTCTCATATAATAGATAACCTCCATTGTCCCGATTTTCCTCTTTATCCGGGACAGAAAACATTGTATGTATGCTTCAGGTGAAAAAATATCATACCTTCTCAGGAAATACCAGTACCCTGAAGACTTAATGAACACTTTATAAAAAATTGACCGAGACTTATCATACATTTAACATAACAGTTCAAATGTGTATTTCCTGCTATGTACTATGTCTGATAAATCCCGGTCAGGATTTTTTCCGTTTAATCGTATTTTTCAAAAAATTCCATCATCTTATGCTGATACAGTTCCGGATCTGCATAGGCACTGCACAGATGCCGAGCTCCCGGTATGATCACCAGTTCCTTCTCTGCCCTGCAGAGCATATAGTTCTGAAAAGAGTTATTGGGATATACATAGGTGTCCTTCTCTCCATGGAAAAAGAGAACCGGTCTTTTATTTTTTTTCATGGCTTCTGTAGTATCTGCATCTTTCATATGAAATCCAGCCACAAGAGAACAGAACCAGTCCAGTTCCATCAGAAGCAACGGAATATGATGCAGGTGAAACCAGTTAGCTGCCATATCACGCATCTGCCTTTCCATAGACTGAAAACCGCAGTCCGCAATCAGGCCTTTCACCTCCGGTGGAAGTGTATGTCCTGATGCCATCAGCACAGAAGCTGCACCCATGGACTGTCCGTACAGGTAAATCGGAAGCTTCTCTTTGTTTCGTTCAGCCATATATACTGCCCATTGCTGCACATCCCATTGTTCCTTTGCTCCAAAAGTAATATATTTTCCCTCGCTGTCACCGCAGCAGCGATGCTCTATAAACAGGACATCACACTGATGCTCATGCAGATATTTCGCCATAAACGACAACGTGCCAAACCGGCTGCCACGATATCCATGACTTAATATGACGATCCGTTTCGCAGCTTCAACAGGAAGATATAATGCATGTAGTTTTAATCCGTCAATACTTTTGATATAACAGTCCTGCATTTTCTGTTCAAAGCACCATGCCTTACTCTCATTATATTCTCTGGCATAACCGTTCTGTGGATGATTTTCCCTGATATGAGACAGTTCAAACCATTTCTTTCTTTCCTTTTTCTGCTCTCCTCTTTTGCAGCGGACCACCATGTTAAAAAAGCGCCATCCCATCTCCAGTGATCCCAGAAAAACAGCCGCCAGTATTGCGAACGGCTTGATAAATTTTTTCTTCGTCATGATTTCCTCCACAGTTCACATTTTGAATAAGAATCCTGCCCGTAAAACTTCAGTTATATCAGATAGCTTTAAGGTCTTTCACCATAGACTCAGGTGGCAGATAAGGTATCCACTTTTCAAGCTGATAGCTCTCCGATGAAGATACTATTTTACCGGACCATCCCACGATGCAAATTGATCTGCATATGTATCCAGATCTGCCACACTTACCGTCAGTTTTCCGTCTGTATTCTTATAATCTATATACATAGGATTGCACCCGCCAGTAGTTTCACCTACACTGTCTGTCGTGAATACATTTCCACAATTCTGGCATACCAGTCTTCCGTTCTGTTCCTTAAAATACGCCCTTGGCGATGGATTGCATACCTGACATGTATTAAGTGATAAGCGCGGAGTTCCATCCGAGCCTTTTACAGCAATAAGCTGGATATTGGTTCCATTGGAATCGTAATTGATATACATTGGATTCGAAGTCAATGTATCTGCATTAATTGAAATTTCACCATTCTCTACGGCAGGAGTTTCATATACCACTGTTTCCTCTTTCTCCGCATCTGATTCCGTATTTTCAGCTTCTGACGTATCCAGACTTCCAAAACCAAGCATCAGAGGAACCGTTCCCAGACTGAACATCAGCATCGCAGCCGCACCTGAGACAGGATTTCCCGATCCAAGTGCTATAATCTGCATGGACTGCATGGGGCCACACGGCATCAGCCCATTCAACAGTCCGACAAAAAACGGTCTGTTCTCTCTTCTTCTTTTCTTGTTTATTTTATCAGTCAGCCTTTGTGGAAATCTGATTTGGAACTTTCTTAATAATGTAATCCAGCCCAACATGTTTATTCCCATGATCACCATGAACAAACCCGCTATTATTTTCAATATCCCCTGCAGAAGCAGTGGAATTCCCATTCCGCCGCCTCCTGTTAACAGCATTCCCATTCCGCCCAGCAAAAAACCGATTACCGAATATGAAATCACACGTCCCGTATTATATAACAAGGATGGAAAGATTATCTTATTTTTCGGAGTTTTCCCATTGTCATCGTCTGCCACAGGAATGCACTGCGACAGATTAATCCCTCCACACATCGCTATACAATGAACAGATGTAAGAAGCCCTACTTCTTGAATTTATATCTTCCTTTTCCGTGACCGGATACCGGTTCAATAATGTCTGCCTTTACCAAATTGGAAAGAAGTTTTGAAGCACCTGAACCTTTTAGCTCAAGAAGCTCCATAACTGCACTTCTTCCAAACACCTCATCAAAACCAAATCTTTCAAAAAGTCTATGAATATGAATCGTCGTTTTTACTGAGAAATCACTACCTTTTCCGGAAAGCACACTTTCAATATCCACTTTTTTGTCTTGAATGTCCACTTTTTCATTCTCAATATCCACTTTCGAATCCCCAATGTCCACTTTTTCTTCGTTCAAAAGTCCACTTATATGAAGATTTCTATTATGAAGCTCATTTTTCTCGTTCAAAAGAAGATTTCTGAGAAATACTTCCAGATACTCTGTTGTTTCGTGAATACCTTTTTGCAGGTTCGTATAATTTGCACGGACAAGTGCATTTCTAAAATACCACGCATTTTCCGCAAAAATATCATTGGTTGCAGAAAAGCCCAGTGTCCTTAAATATTTGATAAAGAACACTGCCGTTGTTCTCGTATTGCCTTCTCCGAAGATATGGATTTGCCATAACCTTGAAACAAACACCGCAAGATGATGGATAATCTCGTCCATTGAAAGTCCTTTATAACTAAAATCTTTCTCCTGCGAAAAATCATATTCCAGTGTGGCTCTCAGTTCTGAAGCACTACCGTACATTACAGTTGCTCCATCAAGCACCCATTCTTTCTTTGTGATGTTGTAATCTCGAATCTTTCCGGCGTGTTTATAAATACCCCGAAAGAGTTTGCGGTGGATAGAGATATACTCATTTGGAGAAAATGAGAACGCTGTTTCAGAAAGAATTTCAGCAATACGGGACGAAACCTTATCAGCTTCTTCGGTACGCTCATCATCGGACAAATGCACAGGTCTTTCCTCATAGTAACTATCAATAAGGCTCTGTACTTCTTTCATTGTGATTTTGCCTTCAATATTCTGAATGGCAGTATCAATCAAATATTTAGATGGTTTGAGTCCGTCCACTGCCTGAAGTCCGATTGCCGTACTCCAAGCATATCCCTTATGAGCTTTATCCGGTTCAGACTCCCTCAAATATTCCTTAAACGGGTCTTTTTCCATATCCACTACCTCGCTTCATAGTCTTATAATTCAATCTAATTTGTGCAGACTGTCTGCGCAAATTCAAATCTGCACTATTCGCTTTTCTGCATATCCTCATCAGCTTTTGCAATCATCTGTCTGTACTGTTCTTTCACACTTTCCGGTGCAAGTATCTGTACCTTGCCATTAATCCCCCAAGGGATACTGTTTCATTCTTATTTGATATTATACTATGAATAATCTATTTTTTTCAAGATATGAGGATTCGTTCGCAACTTCTATTCGTCAAGGTGTTACTGTTCACTCCGTTCACAGTAACGCGCTTCGCGATGCACAGAAATCATGCATTCGCATGATTTCGCGCCGCAATTCTCGGGTTTTCTGTGAACTTTGTTCACAAAAAACGCCTCGCGGAACGTTACCAGTGAACAGTAACGTCAAGGTGTCACTTTTTGATAACACCTGATACTACATTTTTGAGGATAAGAAAAAGAGATGCCGAAGCACCTCAATTATGAATTGCAGACACAGCATGATAGATTCCGTAATATGCACGATTATTGGCACCACGAAACTCTTTCGCACCTAGAAGGATCTCTGCGGCTTTAATGTCACTTTGTGCCGTTTCAATTCTATACAGAACCAGATCCTTCTGTGTTCCTTTTTCATTAGGCTGCTTCAAATAGCTTTACCCCCTCTTTTTCCACGTTTGCATAAAATGGGTACGCATCAACCCAATTTTGAAAATGCTGTTGACTTTTAGCTATGGGCTTTATATCAAGATCGTGATCCATATTAAAATCAAAGGTTTCACCAGATAATTCATGCCGATACTGTTTTATATCCATATCAGATAAATCCAGAAGAACCATAATATCTATATCTGAATCATCCCTGTAATCACCTCTTGCATAAGAACCATACAAAATCACCTTTTTTAAATGCTTTCCATATATTTTCTGCAAAATTTCTGTGTACTGGTCCAATAAATTTCGTGTTGTTATCGGCATAGTCCCACCTCCTGCTGCTCATTACCAGTTTCAATGCCTCTCACGGCACCTTCTGTTCAAATATAGTAGATATCTTACTTTATTATAAGCGTACCACACTCGGTTATGCAATAAGTATTTTTCTCCAAATTTAGACAAACATCTCCCACTTAATAAGGAATAAAAGCAGCCACCCTATTATTTATAGAATAGCTGCTCAGTTAAAATTCCATATTCAGTTTTATTCTACAAATCTGACAGTGAAATTCGGTCGTATGCACCATTTTCTTATCTTCTGAGTGTGGCTCCAAACCGATAATTGTAATATCTTTCTGATCTGGACCGTAAACCCAGTACATTCTCATTGCGCCACTGGTTTTATTTTCCAGATATGATTGCCACACTTTCATTCCTGTACCTGCTTTCTAATTCTGCAAAAAACTCTTTGTAATCTCTTCCTTTTCCTTTTTCAATATCATGGTAACTGTCCATTACCATCTTACGGACATCCTTCTGGTTCTCTTCCATTGCATCTATAAAATCTGATTTTCTCACTGTTGCTGTTGCTCCCATCGACAATTCCTCCTTTCAAATTATCCAATGTTTCATTCACTTGTTATAGTCTATAGCTCCATAGCTTATCTTTTGTTCCCTTTACATTTACTATAATCTTACTACCACTGCTTATGCAATAAGATTTTTTCGACAACGCCAGAAGAGAATCTCGCATCCTTTTCCTGTCTGTTTTTCCATTCCTGCTTCTTTTCTTTCAGTTTTTTCTGGAAATCATCAAACTCTGCCTGTTTTAATTCTTTTGTTACTGTCGTATATATATCAAGTGTCACATCACTTCTGCTATGACCACACAGGTTCTGTATCACTTTAATATTTACTCCTGCTTCTACCAAGCGTGTTGTAAACGTATGTCTGAGTGAGTGGCAGGAGAAGTTTGGAAGTAACACGGGATTATTTTTTTCTTTCAGGAGCTGTTTGTCATTACAGTCTCTTATAATACGCCGTAAAGCCCTATTTAGGGTTCCCTGGTTCTGCACATTACCAAAGCGGTTTACAAAAATAAAGTTGTGGTACCCGTCAATAGTTACTTTGGACTGTATTCCTGCCAGATCCTGCATTTTTTTCTCTAACAGGAACGCATTCTTTACTTCCTCCGTCATAGGGATCTGACGCACTCCAGCTTTGGTCTTCGGAGAATGAATATCGAAATAACAGCCGTTCTCATCCCGATGTTTATAATAAACCAGCGTATGGTTCACGTCTATTATTCCAGACTTTAAGTCGATATCATTCCAACGTAACCCGGTAATTTCACCTACACGCATTCCAGTTCCCAGCATAACTGTAAAAATAGGAAGCCAATGATAATACTGTGAGTTCTCTTTGGACAAAAATTCCATAAACAGCTCCTGCTCTGGTAATGTCAAAGCGCGTCTATGTGAATCCTCATAATGATGAGAACTTTTTAATTCTTTCAGCAAATTATCTGAAATATTTCTTCTTATGTAATTGTCTTCAACAGCAAGCTGCAGAATCTGATGTATCACTGTATGAATATTATCTATTGTCGCAATCTTTAGGCCCCTTGCATTACTCTGGAGAGGGTTACGTACAAGAAAGCTGATTACTAAAGGCCTATGGATTTTTATAGATGAGTTCCAGAATCTTTCTTTGAAAGAGGATTCCGTTCTGTTAGAAATGCTGTGTGAAGCAAGAAAGTATCATGTGAATATTGTGCTGGCTACTCAGTCAATCGCTGGATACAGAAACGATATCAAAGCAGCACTGGATAAAACGGCAGTCCATTCGTGACCGCAAGCACCTTTCCACCATACTTTCTTATTCGAGCCGAAAGTTATACTGTCCGGTGTCAGTGGTAAATTCTTTTCTGACCACTCTGCAATCAATTCTGGATGTACTGCCGCTAAGCTGTTACTCATATCAAAACCTCCACTTCCTCTGTGATTAAAGTATATGAGGTTTCGGCTTTTTCTTGTAGTTTGCGAATATCCGTAAAATAGAAAAAGCCCTTTGAGAAAAGATTTCTCCTCTCTCAAAGGGCTTGATAAATGGGAATTTTCAAATTAGTCTTTGCAAATAACCTTTGAACCTTCACCATCAATTACAATTCCCTGACGGTTGTTAATCGGGCATAGATTCAAATCCGAAAACTCAGTCATTATTTTCTCGGTAACTTTCTTAAATGGTGCTGTAAGATAATGCGGAAGAACATAGAAATCAATCAAATCAAGCCCTGCATCATCTTCTTGTGAGTAGTCCTCTGGCTTTTCATCCATTTGCTCGATATATTGGATGCTTGGAGCGCATATAATTGCGCCTGCCGACTCGCCGATCATCAATTTTCCATTTGCCAATTCCTTTTTCAGTAGCCCATCAGTTCCCGTTTTACGGAGCTGGTCCATAAGAAAGAAAGAATTTCCGCCGGTAAAATATATCACATCTGCTTCTTCAAAAACAGACTGTATCGTTGAATAAGCCTCCGTTGAAATATCAATTTCAGTTACGATTGCTCCCAACTTTTTGAATAATTTTCGAGCCGAGCCGACATAACCGGTGTAGCCTTCACGCAGTGAAGCTGTTGGAATAAATGCGACTTTCTTATTTTCAATTTCTTCCTTTATCAGACTTCCCACACTTGAAAAGTGCGAACATAAAAATAGTTTCATCAATATTCTCCTTTATAAATACCAATTTATCTTTTTCTTTCTGAAAATGGGCAATTCCGCAATGGAACTGCCCATATATCTTTAAAATATGCGATTTTTAAGGCTCTGCACCGTTTCAAGCACCATTTGGTGTAAATTTGGTGTATTTGTGTATTTTCAGAGCTTTTTCACAAATGAAGTACATCCCGTTTTGTAAGGTAAAACGGTACTTCTTAATAGAGCTTTGCACCTGCCGGAATATGGTCATCTACCATAAGGAGATGAAGCTTCTCTTCGCCTTCTTCTTCGTGTACTGCACTGAGAAGCATACCACAAGAGTCAATGCCCATCATTGCTCTTGGAGGAAGATTTGTGATTGCGATAAGTGTCTTACCAACAAGTTCTTCCGGCTCGTAATATGCGTGAATACCGCTTAAAATGGTTCTATCTGTGCCTGTTCCGTCATCAAGAGTGAACTGAAGGAGTTTCTTTGACTTCGGTACAGCAACGCATTCTTTAACCTTAACTGCTCTGAAATCTGACTTTGAGAATGTATCAAAATCAACATCTTCTTCAAACAAAGGCTCAACCTTTACCTTAGAAAAATCAATTTTTTCCGGCTCTGAATTTGGTGTAGAAACCTCTTTAGAACTTACACCATTTTCGGATTTTACACCACCGAGGGTCTTCATTGTCGGGAATTTTTTTGATTTTTCTTCATTACCCTTCGTGATGCTTCGCTGTGCTATTTCTATTAAATTGTCTTCTCTTCATCACCATTCATGATGAATCATTGTCAAATCATATCTGTTGTCAATTTGATGTCATTTGGTTATTTCTGTTGTCAGATAAAAGGGTTCATAAGCCCTTCTTAAAATACATCCATTGTTGCAGCCAAATGTTCAAATGTTTCCTGTTTTTTCTCCTCTGTCGCTTCTGCATAGATATCCATAGTGGTCTGGATATCCTTATGCCCCATGATCGACTGGATTATTTTCAGGTTGGTTTCTCTTTCACAAAGCCTTGTACAGAATGTGTGTCTCAAGCTGTGCGCTGAAAAATCCGGCAACAGCACCGGCTCCCGATGCTCTTTTTTTGCCTCTATTTCTTCTGTTGCATTATAAGCAGATGAGATTCTCTTGATTACCCGATTGACTGACTGGGCATTCATTATATTTCCATAACGGTTACAGAAAACAAAGCCTGTCATTCCGTCAATCTCTGCATCTGTCCAGCCATTTTCTTTCTGCTCTTCCCAGATCATTTCAAAAGCATCTTTCACTGTATCCAACATGGGAATCGTACGCATTCCGGCTTCTGTTTTCGGCGTCGAAATGTGATTTTCCGATGCCCGGTCTTCTCCTACCGGATAATACGTCAGATTATGATTGATGCTGATAATCCGCTTCTCGTAATCAATGTCTTCCCATCGAAGCCCTAAAACTTCTCCAATCCGGCACCCGGTTCCAAGAAAAATCGTAAAAATCGGCCACCAGTGAAAATAAATCGGATGCGTAGCAATATATTCCATAAATGCTCTCTGCTGTGGAATTGTCAGTGCATGTCTCACACCGGTCTTCATGCCTAAGTTTTTCTTTAATTCTGCCATGACTCCATCCGTAGGATTTTTTCTGATAATGTCATCCCTCACAGCCAGTTGAAAAGTTGGATGTAATAACGTATGAATGGTTTCCAATGTGTTAATCTTCAGTTCCTGCTTCTTGGTCAAATGATTATAGAACTGCACCACATCAGAATACTTAATCTCTGCTATATTCCGCTTTCCAAATGTATCCCGGATAAATCGGTCATACATATAAAGATAATTACTCTTGGTCGTTGGTTTCAGATTGTTTTTGAGACTCATGTAGCGGTCAAATACAAAATTTACTGTAGCCTTTCCGGCAACATAAATATCCAGACCGTCCATCTGATCTTTCATGAGCTGTGCTTCTTTTTCTCGAAGCGTTACAAGGTCTTGTGCATAAACATACTTACGTCTTCCAAGGGGATCTGTATAAGTATATACATACCTCTCATCGGAACGTCTCTGTGATTCACCTTTCCGCAAGACTCTGCCTCGCAGATCTTTTCGTGTCTGTGCCATATAAAATCCTCCTTCAATAAAGGAAGGACTTCATGTTATTCAGGTCTGTTCAAAATTCTTTCCAGTCCCTGCAGGACAACTTCTGTCACAGTCATTTTGTGCTTTCCGGCATAATCGCAGATACGCTTATACATAGAATCTTCCACCCGGATACTCAATACTTTCTTTTTTACATTTTCCGACTTTGGTCTTCCTGTCTTCGCCATATCTGTTCTTATTCCTCCACATCTTCATTATAGTTTTCGTATGACAAAAAGTCAATCCCTGTTTTTCGTCCTTCCACAATTTTTTCTTCCCTACGCAATCCGGAATGTCTCCAGATACTTTTCAAATATCTCACAGTTTACAAGAGCAACCTTGTCAATCTTATACACTGCTTTGGCTTCTTTCGCCAGCTCCTGGAATTTCGTCAGCCCAATGCTGTAAAGCTCTGCCCCTTCCTGATAACGGACGAATTTCTTTGCTATTTTCTTTGTTTTCTCTACATCTTTACGTGCATATCCCATACACCGCACCTCCTTTTCTGCATGAAAAAAGCAGCTAACCTATTTTTCATAGACTAACTGCTTGTATTTTTGTTCCATATTCAGTTTTGTTCTACAAATCCGACAGTGAAATTCGGTCGTATGCGCCATTTTTCTTATCTTCCGGATGTGGTTCCAGTCCGATAATTGTAATATCTTTCTGGTCTGGTCCATAAACCCAGTACATTCTCATTGCGCCACTGGTTTTATTTTCCAGATAAGATTGCCACACTTTCATTCCGTAACGTCTGGATAATGGCTCTATTTCATGGGTTTGAAGACTTGGATACCCTGGATCTGCCGATAGCAGCTTTAAAGCCTTTCCCCATTTTTTATACAACTGTTCTTCCTTCTTTTTTATATTACCGGAACGATATTTCTCCTGCAGATCTAACCAAAGTTCCTGCATTTCAGGAATTCCCATTCGTATATTAAAATTCATCTCTTATTCCTTTTAAAAATCTGACAGGTCAATAACCGGAGAAACATCGCCTTTCTTAAAGTTACTTACTGCACGATCCATATCTGCCAGAGTTCTGGCTGAAATACTCTCTGGCACTGCCAGTTCCCGAGGTTCCAGAATAATGCAGCCATTTCCGTATTCTTTTACATTGTAATACTGATAAGCAGCTCCTCTGAGCGTAATTCTTTTTTTGTTATCCAGATGGGCAACATAATCTTTCATTGCTTCCATTACCAACACCTCCTACGCAAGCATTTATGTGGGAAATCCCACCTCTTATTATTATAATACGCTTTTCTATATTATCTGTCAATCTACTTTTACTTACTCCTGATACTTGAAAGTATTCATGCACCGGCAGACGGCAGGTGGCAGATAGGGTATCTATAAAAATCTGTATTTGCTTCGATGACTCTGCCACCCATCATTCTTTTAATCGAATACTATTCTCCTGCTTTTCATTTACTTGGTACTCCAACTCATTCTTCATCCGGCTTCTTACATCACGCATGGTCCTCCCAGAAATTCCCTGTTCCTTTGCTTTTTCATCTAATTCCCTGATTGAAATTTCTTTTTTATCAGCAAGCAGTTCCCTGATCAGCTTTGCCCCTCTCTCCAGCTTTGTTTCTGTTGCTTTTCCTTCTTTCCCATCTAACAATTCATCTGCGGAAATCTCATAGGCTCCCACCCATCGAAAACCATCTTCGTCTCCCAGTTTAAACGCCATTGTCTCCCCTGGTGGCGCTAGCGAGCTTTTTTCATGAATCAATACCCTTGTGGTTGGATCTTTTCTTACTTTCCCGATGAAAATCAAGCTTCGCACTGCTGCCATAATATCAATAGAACCAAGTCCTCGATACGTGCTCTGCGTCCCAGAAGATTTATTCAGATGTCCGATCAGCACAATGGCACATCCGGTTTTCTCTGCAATCATTCCCAGTTTTCGGAACACCGGACGCACTTCATTTGCCCGGTTCATATCCACATCTGCTCCAATAAATGCCTGTACCGGATCAATGATTACAAGCCGCACTCGATTCTGTCTGACTGCTTTTTCAATTCGATCATCAGATAGGGTTAATGCTTCTTCCGTATCATCAATTACCATAACCCGGCTCAGATCTGCTCCTGCTTCTATCAGTCTTGGCTTGATAGTGTCACCCATACCGTCCTCTGCTGTCTGATAAATTACATTGAACGGTTCAATATCTTCCATATTAGGAAATAACTTTCGATTGGTACAAGCTGCCGTCAGCATCATTGCAAAATAAGTTTTTCCTTCTCCCGGATTGCCCTGAATGATTGTCAGTTTTCCAAATGGAATATAAGGAAACCACAACCACTCCACACTGGTCTGCTTAATATCTTCATAACATAACATCGGCACCAGTTCTTCTGCTTCTGGTACTTTTATTGTGATTGTTTCTGCGATTGCTTTCTTTCTGTCAGTATTTTTATCACAGAGGATTTCATTCCAGTCTTTTCGCGATGGTTTCAGACGAATTACACTGTATCCTTCTGAGATTTCTCCTGCCAGTTTCTCACAAGCCTCATTCCCTGCCTGGTCATTATCCAGGCACAGGAAAACAGAAGTAATCTGAGGGCGTTCAGAAAGAAAAGACATTAGTGCCACACTGGAGACGCCACCCAGACTCAGGTAACTGCGTTTCTTCCAGTCTTTTGGAAATAATTGGATAAAAGAAAGCAGGTCAATGGCTGCTTCAAACACAAATAACTGATTATCCGTTCCTCTGTGGCAAAATCCAAAAGCTTTATCAGAACCTGCTACATCTCCACGATATTTTATTTCACCAGTTCCCCGGCAGTGTGCATATCTCGGAATACCATCTGCATCTCTGCCGACAAATATAACATTATGATGCTCCTTTTCTTCGTAAATATCACCTCTGTCAATCCAATCTTCCACCAGTGTTTTCTCAATCTCTCTTTTTTTTGTCAGATACTTCATGATTTTTTCATTATCCTCATTTTTCTCCGGTAATCGAAAGTCTTTAGACGGGGCGGGGCAGGACTTCTGCCTGCCTTCGCCTTCTTCCCCGATCAGCATTTTCACTGCTTCCGGGAATGTTGCATAATAAAATTCCATCACAAAATCTACCGGATAACCTCCTTTACTCTGACTATGCCGATACCATCGGTTTCCAGATATCGTTACACTGTCATGCTTTTTCCAACGGTATTCTCTGCCACTTTTCACCAACTGTTCTCCCTGTGCGTTCAGGAAAGAAACAAGATCGGTATTGTTTGCTTTTGCAATCTGTTCTTCTGTATACTGCATTTTTATCATCCTTTCCTGTCTGTCCTGCTGACAGACTGCTATAAACTCATCTCATGGTTCCGTTTTTTCTTCACTGCCTGTTGTTTTGCATCACGCACTGCACACTCTTTCTTCTTTTCATCCAATTTTCTCAGAAGAGAAGTCTTCTTTTCTGGCTTCTTCTCCTGCTGATTCACCGGCTGTTGCTCTGCTTTACCGCTTTCTTCAAAAATATCTTCCGTCTGAGCTGCGTGAAATGCTGGGAACTTTGTCTGCTTCTCGCTTTTTTCTTCTGAACGCCCGGAAGTATCTGCTTCTGCCATTTCCCGGTCACGTCTGGCAATATCTGCACAGGTCTGTACTTTTTTCACAAAAGCCAACTCATCTTGATATGGCTGCTTATCTGCTTTCAGCTCTTCGATCGCTGTCCGGAGTTCTTCTTTTTCCCGTTTCCATCTGGCAGTTGGAACTTTTCCATTTTTATCCAGATGCTGTTTCAGCTCCCGTTCACATTTGCGATAGTAATTGATTTCTTTCTTATGCTGCTGGTAATATTTCTCCCGTCTTTTCTGAAAATAGAAACGGTTATACTCATCAATCAATGGCTGGTTTGTCTTTATTACCTCTGCCATCTTTTCCAGATTTTCCAATTTCTTTAACTGCTCTCGCTTTTCGGAAATTTCCTTTTTACCGACAGAAACAACACCGTTCAGTTCATCAATCCGTTCCTTCAAGTCATCCATTGTCTCTATCTGATGTGTCTGAAGATAATTGATAGACTTTGCAAACTCCTGTAAGTTGGAGAGATTCTTCCCTTTTCGTTTCATCTCCGCATAGAAATTGGGAAGTGGTGGTCTGCCCTGTGTCTTTTTATCATAATAATCTTGCAGGCTTTCCAGAAGTGTAGGGTTCTGTCTGCGATCCAGTTCTACCTTCATTTCTTCATAAGCTGTCTTCATCCACTGAATGGATTCTTTCAGAGAAATAAACATCTGGTTGAACTGTCGAATAGCTCTGTTCAGTTCCCCGATGATTGTTTTAATCCCCTTTTTCTCCATCGCCCGAACTTCATATCCCTCATGTATGGTCGGAATCAGGTCAATTCCCTGCTCTTTGTAAGAACGGTGATCAATTCTGGCTGCCATATGGCACTCCCGGAATTTTTCGTTCACCTTCTCTGTCCACGCTCTTCTCCATTCCTTTAAAAGTTCCGGATCATTCCATCCGGTAGTGGAAACAGCATTGAATATATCCTTTCCTCTGGCATCTTTAATCCGATTTCCGTCTTCATCCAAAACATATTCACGTTTCTGCTTGTTGCCCCAGCTTCCATCTTCTGTAAACGCACGGATTGGAGCAAGTACATGAAAATGTGGATTATCTGGTTCATCCTCATTCTTTGATTTTCCCTCATGAACCGCCAGATCTACAATCATGCCACGTGCTACGAACTGTTCCCTGCAAAACTCTCTCGCCAGTTCTATATTTTCATCCAGTGTCAGTTCATTTTGTAAAGCAATATCAAAAGAATAAGCTAACTGTGCCCGTTTACTTTTCTCTATCTGCTCTACTTCATTCCAGAGCGTTTCCCGGTCAGACAAACGTTCCGGCGCATATTCCGGAGTCAGGATTTCTGTGAAAACCACTCCAGACTTTTTTGTGTAGTCATGTGTCTGTCCATAATAATCGTTATAAAGCTTCTGCCCCGAAATATAAGCTGCGGAATTAACCACCGTCTGACCTTTTCCTCTGGACACCTGCTTTACCGAAAAATGATACAGTGCCATTAGCTGTCATCTCCTCTTTCTGCTCTTTCAACTGCTTCTGCAATCTGCTGTTGCTCTTTGTGTAAGGCTGCTATGTGAACCTGCCGCACGATACTCTTGTTGTAACTACTGTTCTGCAACTGTTTCATAACATCCTGAACTTCTTCCTGTTCCAGATCTCTTGATAATGGAAATGCTTTTTCAAACTCTGCTCCTTTAACAATCAATCTGTGAGAACGTTCCTTTCGCTCCACCAACTTCTTTCTCTGCTCCAGAATATTTTTATTGTGGAGCGCATGTTCCAGTTCCTTTTTACTTTTTTCCATGTTGGCTTTCAGTTCTTCCAGTGACATGGATTCATATTTTGGATTTTTCGCTCTGCTCAAGTTTTCAACCTCCTACTCTTTCTGTAAATAAAAAGAACCGGTCTTTTCACAAATGCCGATTCCTGAATATAAAAAACTGAGGTCGTCGTTCCACAATAAGGACATACTGACCTCTGTAATCTTAAAAATCTTTAATTGCTACAACAAGATAGGCCTTGTGCCGCAAGGGGAAATTATCCCCTTGTCCGAAATCTATGATTTCGCTATATTCCCGGATTGAAATTCTTCAAAATCGGGAATGGCACCGCAGGTCGCACGATACAGGCAGATGTAATTGCCTGTATAGAAGTGCGCTCTTAGCTTTGCTAAGAGAATTATGCCGTATCCGGCTTGCTATCTTTAATCTATAAATTCCATCATCTCGTCAATAGTACAATTCATTTTCTTACAAATTTTCTCGACTGTTTCCATTGATACATATTGATTTTTTCCCATCCGGGCAAGGATATTTGCACTAATCCCGGTGAGGTGTTGCATTTCTATCCGTTTCATATTTTTATCAATGAGCTGTTTCCACAATCTGTTATAACTTACACTCATAAATAACCTCCACATTTTTATTAGGCAGATTTCTGTTTTTATTAGTCAAACGGAATTTCTTCATCCTTCGCCTCCATAAATCCGTCTTTATCTGCTTTCAGGGTTTCTAGTGAATCTGCTCCAGCACCGCTGTCCTTGTTCTGGGCAAATTCATGTTCTTCCACAATCACATCTGTGGTATAAATCGTCTTTCCATCCTTATCCTTATAACTGCCAGTGCTGATGCGACCACCGATCACAATCCGCATTCCCTTGTGAAGATATTTCTGTGCAAACTCTGCACTCTTGCCAAATGTTACACACGAAATAAAATCCGCTTCCTGTTCACCATCACGTTTATATTTTCTGTTCACTGCCAGTGTATATCTTGCTACTGCCATATCATTATCTTTTCCGGCATATTTGATCTCCGGATTCTTTGTCAGTCTTCCCATTAAAATCACTCTATTCATAGTTTTTACGTCCTTTCCGGGCATGATACCCTTTAATCATTGTTATTAGTTACTTGTTGCATCAGCGGTCTATTGTGCGTTTCCCTGTCACCTGCAGCCGTCTCAGACTGCCTCTGCCTGCATACACAGGTCACTGATCATAAGGCTTTGATCAACCGCCCATCATCGGGAGTGTCATTATGATTCCGCTTGCTTTCAGAAAAAGAAAGGTCATGGCAGAACTCCTGGTAGGCTTTCAGGGTGCACTTATCAATTGTCAAGGTTCAACAAAGGAACATTCCAAAACGTCCTCTAATTACTAAAGTCAAATGACTTTGCAAGATGCAAAAGATTCGTGATATTTTTTTACATTTTTATCATTTTTTCTTTTACTTTCGTTAGTCCCTTCATATACTCTGTATTGGGAGCGACAAAATCGGACATGATTTTGGGAAATTTTGAAAAATAATTATTCCTCTACCTATAAAGCGTTGGAAATGGTATTTACCAACCCCTTTTTGCAAGTTTTTTGTACATAAATGAAATACTTCTTCGCTAGTTGCATATTCCAGAGAACGTGAGGACATGGATTTTCTTGAAAAATCATTTTTCCACTAATCACATGTGGCAGAATGTATAAAGTCAGATGATTTTGAAAAAAAGCAAAAAAATAGGCACTAACCACTTATGGTTAATGCCCTTTGGGGTAATCATTATTTTTCTTTTGTCAATTTCTGATACATTCTCATTAATTCAGCAACACAGTCTGCTTCTGACATTTTAATGCTAAATCCATAAGCATGCATCACTGCTCTGTTATTTGCTTTATGTGCTTTCAGTAATTCTGTTGGCATTGTCAAAGGATCATAAAGATCTGCAAGATTGCTATCTGTATAAAGTGCTCTAGCATTCAAGATAGCCTGTGCCGTTTTTCTTATCTTTTCCTTTTGATCATTTGTTGGAGAAGGCCAAGGGAAATTATTATAAACAATCATATTAGAATAACTATAATCACTCTTTAGTCGACCACATACTGCTCTGGTCCATGCCATATGAACATTGGACATTAGTATTCCAAACTCGTAACTTGTGGCTGACGGCATTGTAAAAAGTTTATCGCCTGGAATTATTTCTCCTTCAAGATAATCCATCGGAATATATCTTCTGTTTTGCGAAGACACCTTTGGTATTGCAATATATGGCGAATACTGTGCAAGTTCTTTCCGTTGTCTTTCATCAAGCAAAAGTATCAACTTTTCTCCAATCTCTCTGCCGGATTCAGATATATCAAATACAGCTAATTTCTCATATTTTCATCTCACAATTAACCCTATATATTTGCTGTGCGACGTTTTTTTTTCTTTTGCCGTCGAGTGGCAGATGTTTTATACTATGTCACTTTCATAAAGTTCTCTTTATCCTTTATTACTTTTCTGTTTTGTCTGATTTAAAAGCAAGATAACCAAAACAGAAATAGCTATACTGCATAGAATGTATGTCCAATTCAAATATGATAGATTGATTAAATTCTGTGCTGATTGATTTTTAATGAAGTTTGTGTATGATGCGTTACTCTTAATCGCTTCCATAACTCCTAAAACATTTATCGGGCTTAAATTGTATAAGTACGCACCAAATAAATATATCGCTATTTTTTCAACAATGGACGGTATTAAAATAGCCGATGCAGAAAGCCATAATGGACATTGCTTGTGGGATTTCTGTAAATATACTGCCCCCAAAAGATATGGCAATACCGCAAGGCAACAGCCCAAAATGACAATATTCTGATGAAGCCCAAAGAGGGCGAAGAATACACGGATAAAAAGATATGTTCCAAATATAATCAACCAATCAATGAGCAAGCCTTTTATTGGTGTGCGCTCTTTTATTGTTTCGTTTTGTAACTGCATTTCATTACCTCCCAAATGGACGCTCCACTTTCGGGAACGTCAAGGTTACAGTTGTTCCACCGCAAGAATTGTTTTTTAGCTCCACCGTGATAGACAGGTCAGTTGCCATTTTCTGAACAAGGTATAACCCCATACCCGTAGAACGACTAAGGTAACTGCCCGTATCTCCAGTAAACCCCTTGTCGAAAACAAAAGGTAAGTCAGACAACGGTATGCTTGTGCCGTTGTCTTTCATAGATAAAGAAATCTGTTCATTATCCGCACTATCAGCAATGGAAAAGAGAAGTCGAGGAGCAGGATTGTTCCCCGTATATTTCACACTATTGCTGATTATCTGTCCTAAAATGAACATCAAACCTTTTTTGTCAGAAATCACTTGAGCATCGTTTTCGGTATATTCAACAGAAAATCCAGCTTCTTCAAGAAGCGTTAAATTATCTTCAACTGCTTCACGACAAATTTCAAGAATTGAAAGCGGCTCAAAAAAGTAATCCTTATGAGTAGCCCCAAGCCTTGAAAAGTATAGAATTTGTTCTATATCCTGTCGGGTATGGTCGCGTACATACAGCATACGGGTATGAACCAAAGGGGACATTTCATCTTTTCGATTGTCCAGTAGCAAGGTCATAAGGGATAGCGGCTTTTTGATTTCATGTACCCAATTTTCAATGTAGTGTTGATAATCTGTAACTGTAATTTTCTGTTCGTTGATATATTCCTGCTGCGTCCTCAAATGCTGCCCCAATTCACAGATATAAGGGCGTAATACTGCGGGAACAGCTTCACACAGTAAGTATTCGTTGGTATCGTCTGGCTCCAATAGAAAACGCCGAAAAATAGCGTCTGTCTTGTTGCGTTTTCTGATTGATATAGCAAGCGGGATAGCAAGTGTGGCAAATGATACGAAAATGATCAATGCAACATAATTGATAAAATAATCTGGATTAGCCAGCCAGGCAAGGAATATAAAGAATACGTCCAAACAGGCAAGTGTGATAATCCATACACGATTAGAGGAAATATAGGTTAAAAATATTTTTAGCTTCTTCATAATCGCACCTGCTCTTTCAAGCGGTAGCCTTGTCCGCGTACTGTTTCTATCCGTTCTTCAAGACCAAATTCACGGAGCGTTTTCCTCAATCGCGTAAAAGTTACTTGCAGCGCATTTTCGTCAATGCATTCTTCCGTTCCCCAAAGCACGTTGCACAGCTCATGTTTGGTAACAAGATTAGGGCTTTTCTTCAAAAGCGCAAGCAATATTTTTCCCTCATTGGGTGGCATGAGGGAAGAACTCTTCCCCACATAAATTGTAAAGGTGTTTGGGTCAAGTAAAAATCCGTTCCCGTCCAGTAAGCCTTGCCGTATCTGTTCCTCTTTGCGTCGTAATAAATTTTTAATGCGGGCAAGCAGGCGCTCTATATTACACGGCTTTGTTAAGTAGTCATCAGCTCCCAATCCTAATGCGTGAAGTTCGTCCTGCAATTTATCTCTTGCTGTCAATACCAACACTGTTCCAAGCTGCTTTGCTTTTAATTCTTTGCAGATTTCAAAGCCGGAATGAAATGGAAGATTTATGTCGAGTAAAACCAAATCGGGGGAATACTCTGTAATTTCCGGTATTGCGTTTTCAAAATCAAATAACGAGGCTGTTTCATACCCCGACTTTCTCAATAAATCCGTCAGTTCTTCCCGCATATAAACATCATCTTCAACTACCATAATTCGTGCCAATACGACCACCTCCTTTCACGTAAGCCTGTTATGAATTAGGCTTGTAATTTATTTTTCCGATTTCCCGTGTAGCTGTCCGCGCAACAGCCACACCGTAAATTGCCATAATAAGAACGACAGTAAATGCCATAATAATCAACAACGGATAAGATTGCCCGATCCTTGTGCTGTCAGAGTATAAATGCTGCTGCATTGCATAAAGACCAACCGTACCACTTATACAAGCCAACATTAGGGGGAGTAGAAAATACCATAAAACTTGTTTATAAATTGACCGTTTTATCTGTTCTCGCCTCGCACCCAAAATTGAGAGTGTCAAATATCTTGATTTTGTCGATTGCATTTGTGTTAAGAATTGCAAAGCAAGCAATGCACACGCGATAATCAATAGCATAAAGCCCATATATAAAGTCATGTAACTCCCGGAGATAAGATAAAATAGTTGCCGCCCGAAATTATCAAGATAGCTTTCGTAATACAGACCGGACGGCTTCAGCAAATCGCGTGCTTCCATAACGGACAGCATCAGTCCGTTTGCTTCTACAATCTCATTCGGAATACAGAAATTCCAATATACAGAACAGGTGTCCGGGTCTACATAGTTATGATATATCTCGTCGGAAACAATCAATGCGGTTACAATTTTAACATTTTCATCAGCAGTAAGTCCTTTCATCGGTACAGACGGAACAAGTGTAACTGACTTTTTGTCAATGGAAATCAACGCATTACCGCTTGTCTGTGCGTTCTCTGCAATCCTGTCTAACAGAGCAACGGTATCTTCCTGTTCATCTTCTAAAAAGTCCGGGTTGAGGTAAAAAACAGCTTCGTCATTTTCAAGATTTATTTGCTTTTCTCCTGCGGCTTCCAACAGGCGATTATATGATGAAACTGGGAGCATATAAGGAGAAACACTCCCCGTATCAATAAATCCAAGCAGATTAAGGGCTGCGGGTTGATGTGAACCAAATTCGTAACTGGCAGCTTCTTGTGTCGCAGGGTCTATTACACCCTCTGGCAAGTTTTGAACAATCTCTTTTCTTAATACAGACCAGTCAACAAAGGATTTCATTTCCCCGGAAGCAGGACGTTTCATGTTCCCTGTTTCCATACGGTTAAGATTAGCTACATAAACTCGCATTTGGTCGTCGGAAAGGTATTGCTCAACATTCTGTTCTTCGCCCATTACTGTAAAATCATAAACAGCAGAAGTTCTTGTTAATTCATTCCCATGCGACATAATAGTTGCAGAACCATTTGCAATAAACATAATGGTAAGCATCATCAGAATAGACGCAACACTAATTGAAATATATTTATAAACAACATTCTCGTGAAGCTGTCGCAAAGTAAATACATAAAGTCCATTTGTCGCTTTCCGTTTGTTAGAAGCAGCTACTATACTTAAAAGCCGGGCAATGCCTCGGATAAAAAGAATTGTTCCAACAATTCCAAGCAGGACAGCAACAAGCAGCATTACACCACCGCCAGTCATGAAGTGTTCTATGACAACCCAGTATGCAACAAGTAAAACTGCCGTACCAATTACAAGGGATAGCAAACTTCCGTGTGTGCTGCCCGTGTGTTGTTTTTTTCCCATTTCTCCATAAAGCAGTTGGTGGACTTCTTTCTTAAACAATTTTCCGCATAGTATAAACAACGCCACACATTGGATGATTAAAAATCCCAATATCGTAAAGAAAACTGCGCTTAATGAAAAACTTGATTGATGTGCAATAACACCGTGTCCGACTAAACGTGCCGTTGCAAGGCTGATAACTTCGGATAGAAAACCACCGCAGATAAGTCCACCCAAGAGGGCGACAAGTGAAGTGATAAGCCCCTCCGTCATAATTTGCGTAAATAATCGGGTCTTTGTCATACCAAACATCAAATATAATCCTAGTTCCCGGCTGCGACATTCGAGCTGATACTTATTTGCAAATACTACAAGGAAAAATACAAATAATAATGCACAAACATAGACAGTAGGTAAAAGGTTTGTAAGCAGCCGTTCCACGGCATCGCTTTCAAGGCTGCTTAAAAAGCGTATAACGTCCTGCGCTCCGAGAGAAAGCACAATGTAAAATGCCGCTACCGCCGTTACCATTGTCAGAAAGTAAATCAGATTTTCATTGCGGCTACGTTTGGAATTTCTCCATGCAAGGTTAAAGAACATTTGCGCTCCCTCCTCCCATTTGCGCCATTACCTGTAATATGCGCGCATAAAATTCTTCCCGTGTTTCTGTCGGAACTTTGCGACGCAATTCATGGAAAATAACGCCGTCCTGTATGAACAAAATGCGGGAACAGAAACTTGCTGCGTTAGGGTCATGCGTAACCATTAAAATGGTACGTCCTTGCACTTGGTTGACTTCCTGTAATTTTTCCATAAGCAACCGTGCAGCTTTTGTGTCTAATGCGCCTGTCGGCTCATCAGCCAAAATAATATCTGGATTAGAAATCAAACTACGGGCTGCGGCTACACGCTGCTTTTGACCGCCGGACATTTGCGCCGGAAACTTTGAAAGAACATCAGTAATTCCAAGAAATCCGGCTATATCATTTAGGTGCTTTTCGGCTATGGAACTATCTATATTGTGAATGGATAAGGGCAACAGAATATTTTCTCTGCCTGTCAAATTATCAAGCAAAGCAAAGTCTTGAAACAGATAACCAATTCTATTTCCACGGTATTCCGCTAACTTAGCACCGTCAAAGGCACTTATATTCGCCCCGGAGAGCAAAATTTGTCCAGAGGTAGGTTTAATGACCGTAGCAATACAATTTAATAATGTTGTTTTCCCGGAACCGCTGGCTCCCATAATTCCCAAATATTCGCCACTTAGAACATCAAAGGTAATTCCGTTTAGTGCTTTTGTGGGAACGCCCTCTTTGGAATATGCTTTGTGCAGGTCGCGTACTTCTAAAAGTTTTTTTGTATAATCCATTCTTAACACCTCTTTTTTGTTCATACTTTTTTACAATTAAAATTTTACTACACAAAGCATAAATACACCACTTACATTTGATGTAAGGTTCCTTTGTTTGAATTTCACCGCTATTCTTTATGCTGCTTTTCATCTGTCACCAGACATTCTATCTTCTACAAAATATTCACTATATATCATAGTCGGTTGACCGAGTAATAACAACACACTATTTACCATCTATCATATTTATCCGCATTAAAAAAGGACGCAGGATTTCTCCCACGTCCTCACATCTATCTGGCTTTATCTTCTCTTACTTTCGGTGCTTCCTTATGTGCCGCTTCCTGCTTCCACCGGATCATATGGTTGGTTATGATAAGTTTCAAATAATCTTCCCCACTCAATCCCACGCATTTCACTTTCCACATCACTAAATACACCAGAAATCCAGTCTATCACACTTGTAAAATATGTTTTCAATTCCTGTATGTCTGTATCATGACGGTGCTGGCTCATATATGCTTCAACATCTTCATCTACCCCTTCACTATTTTAAATATCTTCGGTAACTATCCAGAACTGAATCTGTAACACCGCTTTTATAGATTTTACGGATATCAACAATCTGTTCATCTTTCAGAAGTTTCAACCAATCCAGTAAATCTTTTCTGCTGTTTGCGAAATTGCAACATCTTCCATCAGCATATTCAATCCTGTATCTCATACGCTCCTCCTATACATATACCAATTCACTCAATACAATTTCCTGCACACGATTCTCGACATTATTACACTGTCGCACCCACTCCATAGGATTACATGCTTTTAATTCCTCTGTAACTCCCTCCGCACTTCGTATTTGTGCCTCAATCAATTCATACCGTTCCTGTGCCTGTTCATTCAGATCTGCCAGATAGCTGTCCAATTTCCCAGTCAACAGAAGATAAGAATACATACCTGATTTATAGTTTTTCATATATTCTTTTCGAAGCATTCCCCAGTACCCAATCGGTCTGGTTTCTTCCGGTAATGATAGCACTGGCAGGTAATAATCTCCTACCAACACATAATCTAATCCATTCCTTTCATCATGTAGTATTTTTCTCTGATTGCTCATGTTCTTCTCCTCCATCAAATCTTTCTCTTCTCTCTCAGATATGCTTCAAATATACTTCTTCGAATCAACACCTTTTTCCCAATTTTATATACTGCCCCTGCTTCATGTGCCATACGGACAACGGGTTTGATTCCCAGTCTGTAGTATTCGCACGCCATGTTATAGGTCACGTAATCATGGCGCATAAATTCCAGATCTTCATCATCGATTTCATCTGAAAACATCCATACATTACCGCTCATCCGTCTTCTTCTCCTTATCATTTCCTGTTGCCGGTTCATGAAAACGCTCCAGATAGTCATCAAAAATATCCCGGTTAATCAATACGGTTCCATCTATTCTGTAAATTGCACCTGCATCACTGGCGAGTTCAAAAAGTTTCTTATGAGAAATGCTGTAAATAATCTCTGCCTGTTGATAACGCAGATACTGTCGGCGTAATTTTCTAAGCTGCTCTGGTACTTCCTTCATACTTGTAATTGGTTTATAACTTTTACCCATGATGTTTTCCTCCAAAATTAGATTTGCTGTTTTACAGAAGCTGACTGCCGGGATATAACTTTCCAGGGCCGAATCATCAGACGCGCCACTGGCGCCTCTTTGATATGCAACGCAAAAAAGCACCTCTTAGATTAACTCTAAGAAGTGCTCTTACTTCATTGCCAAACCTGTGTCCTTTCACCTGAAATTCGTCATGCTTCATAACGATTCATTATTATCCCAAATTTTGTTGTCAAATTGTTGTCAAATGCGGTCTGACATCATGGTTTTAGACATTTAATATTTAATTTTAGTACAGCTTTGCACCAGCCGGAATGTGGTTATCAACCATCAGAAGATGAAGTTTTTCTTCGCCCTCTTCCTCATGAATTGCACTGAGAAGCATTCCACAAGATTCAATTCCCATCATGGCTCTCGGTGGCAGGTTGGTGATTGCAATTAAGGTCTTTCCAACCAGTTCTTCCGGCTCGTAATAAGCATGAATACCGCTTAAAATCGTACGATCTGTGCCTGTTCCGTCATCCAGAGTGAACTGTAACAGCTTCTTGGATTTCTTAACTGCTTCACATGCTTTTACCTTTACAGCTCTGAAATCAGACTTGCTGAAAGTATCGAAATCAACCATTTCTTCAAATAATGGCTCAACTTTTACTTTGGAAAAATCAATCTTCTCAACTGTTTTTTCAGCCTCTGCCGGAGCTGCTTCGGAAGTCTTGGAAGCTTTCTTGTCAGCGTCCAGTGACTTCATTGTCGGGAAAATCAGGATGTCTCTTAATTCCTCTCTCCAATGTCCCACAAATGCCTATTTTTCGGGCTTTTTCACATTTCGTGATTTCACGGAAATCTACGTTTTCCTACTATTTTTTGTACCGATTGGTACAAAATTGGTACAAGATTGGTACAAAGATTATGCCCCAAAATCCAACTGGAAGTATTCAGTTTTTACATTCTGAACTGATTATTTTTCTATGCCTATCTTTTCTAAACGTACTCTACTGCAACATCCAAAAATTCCTGCATATTATGAACAAGCTGTCCTGTATTTACTATTTTTGCTTCAAAATTTCCCCTTCCAAAGTCCATAATATGAAGAAGATTAATTGTCAAATCCTTATTTTCCGCAATCTGCAATATCCATTTTGAACAGCTATCTCCACATACAGAGGCATTAAACACTCGACCATTTTCATCAAATGCCATCAGTATTAACGTTTTTACGCTCCCTGACAGTTCCTTGGGCGATATCGGTCCCAAAACAGAGCTCTCTATCAGATGAGTTCCTATTACCGTGGATTTGTCTACATCAGCAATCATTTTCACTGACAAAGGATTCGTTAGCCATTCATCTTCATACGTATTATCAAAGTATGTCGGAGGATGGTATATCGCCTCTGGCATATCCCCTAAATAAATACTTAACATTTTTCAACTCCATATCTGTCAATAATTTCCCTGCAAAGCAACAGGATCGCGTTCGGCTTCCTCATAATATCTGTCAGCTATATATTCTGCAGACTCTGCCCATAATCCATTTTCTGTTTCTTGTAGTGTCTTATACGTTTCTGACTGATAAAATTTCAGGGCGGCTTCTTCAAAGCCGATATGATAATGTTGTTGCAACAATTTTAATACATCCCTAATTTGTATGCATACATTCATAGTGATATCTTTCCCATTAAAACTATATATCATTTCTAGCATAAGAATCCCTCCTTATCAACTGCAAATACCATAATGCCTTCTCACTATGAAACGCCAATCTGGCTGCACGCTCATTTCTTACAACTCCCACTTTTATGAAAATATTTCTGGCGTTTTTCTATACGTTCATTATAAGCGCATTATCCATAAATACGCAACGAGATTTTTTCGACAAACCAGCCGCTTCTTAACAAGGAATAAAAGCAGCCACTCCATTATTTATAGAATAGCTGCTCAGTTAAAATTCCATATTCAGTTTTATTCTACAAATCTGACAGTGAAATTCGGTCGTATGCACCATTTTTCTTATCTTCTGGGTGTGGCTCCAAGCCGATAATCGTAATATTTTTCTGATCTGGACCGTAAACCCAGTACATTCTCATTGCACCACTGGTTTTATTTTCCAGGTAAGATTGCCACACTTTCATTCCATAACGTCTGGATAATGGCTCTATTTCATGGGTTTGAAGGCTCGGATAGCCTGGATCTGCCGACAACAGCTTTAAAGCCTTTCCCCATTTTTTATACAACTGTTCTTCCTTCTTTTTTATATTGCCAGAACGATATTTCTCCTGCAGATCTAGCCAAAGTTCCTGCATTTCAGGAATTCCCATTCGTATATTAAAGTTCATACCTTATTCCTTTTAAAAATCTGACAGGTCGATAGTGGGAGAAACATCACCTTTCTTAAAGTTGCTTACTGCACGATCCATATCTGCCAGAGTTCTGGCTGAAATGCTCTCTGGCACAGCCAATTCCCGAGGTTCCAGAATAATGCAGCCATTTCCGTATTCTTTTACATTGTAATACTGATAAGCAGCTCCTCTGAGGGTAATCCTTTTTTTGTTATCCAGATGGGCAACATAATCCTTCATTGCTTCCATTATCAACACCTCCTGCGCAAGCATTTTGTGTGGGAAATCCCACCTATTATTATAATATGCTTTTCTGTATTTTCTGTCAATCTACATTTACTTATTCCTAATACCTGAAAGCATTCTTATACTGGCAAACGGCAGTTAGTAAATAAAGTATCTCTAAAAATCCGCATACAGCTCTTTTATTTTCATGATATCTCCCTTAATTTATCAATCTATAAAAACTATATTAAACATTGCTGTAACATTGTAATCTTTTCCAATAAACTTACACAGTATCCCCCAGCTTCTCTTTCCAGGCTTTTTTCTTCTCCTTCAGCTTCTTCTGGAAATCGTCAAACTCACTCTGCTTCAGTTCTTTGGTAACCGTTGTATAAATATCAAGTGTAACATCACTGCGGCTATGACCGCACAGGTTCTGAATAACCTTTATATTCACCCCAGCCTCAACTAAACGTGTCGTGAATGTATGACGCAGGGAATGGCAGGAGAAATTGGGTAACAATACCGGATTCTTCTTTTTTAGTAGCTGTTCATCATTACAATCTCGTATGATACGCCGTAAAGCCCTATTCAGAGTTCCCTGGTGCTGCACATTACCAAAGCGATTCACAAAAATGAAGTTGTGATACCCGTCAACCGTTACTTGGGACTGTATTCCTGCTAGATCCTGCATTCTTTTCTCTAACAGAAACGCATTCTTTACTTCCTCCGTCATAGGAATCTGACGTACTCCAGCTTTGGTCTTTGGAGAATGAATATCGAAATAGCAGCCGTTCCCATCCCGATGTTTATAATAAACCAACGTATGGTTCACGTTTATCATTCCGGCCTTTAAGTCGATATCGTTCCAACGTAACCCGGTAATTTCTCCTACACGCATTCCAGTTCCCAGCATAACTGTAAAAATGGGAAGCCAATGATAATACTGTGAGTTCTCTTTAGACAAAAATTCCATAAACAGCTCCTGCTCTGGTAATGTCAAAGCGCGTCTATGTGAATCCTCATAATGATGAGAACTTTTTAATTCTTTCAGCAAATTATCTGAAATATTTCTTCTTATGTAATTGTCTTCAACAGCAAGCTGCAGAATCTGATGTATCACTGTATGAATATTATCTATTGTCGCAATCTT
>NZ_JBDGDM010000015.1:0-77231 GCF_040908885.1 Ruminococcus sp. RTP21358st1_G6_RTP21358_211008 | reverse complement strand
TTATATTTAACTTGATAAGAGAAGGCTAATTATAATCTCCCACGAGGTTTTGGCACGATGCGATAGCAGAGTGACAATAACCGAGTCAATAAAACAAGGGAACGGTGATGGCTGTAAAAAGAAACGTATTGCTGCCGGATGTGATTACAGTGTTGTGCAGAAAGGGGTAAACAGACTTCTGGAATCATAGAGGTTTTCTTATTTGTAGTGATATCCAACAATCAAATTGAAAGGAAGTTAATCGTTTTACGCCGTATTTACATTTATTTTTCAATACATTGCTAGATGCAATATTTAAAGAATGATAGAATCATAAGTGCTGAATTATTAAACAATATGTAAGAAAGGTGGTACTTATGAAATTGAAAAAAATAGGAATTCTTATCATGACATTAGCATTATCTTTAGGAAGTGCAACAATCTATGCTTCAAACGAGGAATCAAATTTAATGGAAGAATCGGTTAAAGATGACAATAATCAGGTTACTATGGAAGGGCAAACACTGGGATTAGCTGAAGTAGAAAATGCAAGACAGTTAGGTGGATATTATACGGAGGATGGAAGAAGAATCAAATCCAATATGCTGTTACGTTCTGCAAAACTGGTAAAAGCAACCGATGAAGATATCAAAAAGCTTACGCAGGATTATAACCTTGGAACTATCGTGGACTTTAGAACCACCGATGAAATTGCAGATGCACCGGATCCTGAGATTAAAGGTGTAAAAAACGAGCAGATTCGTGTGTTAGATGAAGATAATGCAGATGATAGTAATAGTGCAGCTATGACTCAGATTTATGGAAAAGATCCAGTGAGTGGGTTGATAGAAATGGTTAAAAATGGCACGTTAAGTGATGATATGTATGTTACTACTATAAAAAGTGAAACAGCACAGAAAGGGTTTTCTGAATTTTTTAAAGTGTTATTAAATAATGAGGAAGAAAAAGCTGTATTATGGCATTGTACAGGAGGAAAAGATCGAGCTGGCATTGCCGCAGTTCTTGTTTTGTCTGCGTTGGGAGTTGATGAGAAAACTATCTTAGATGATTTTGCTCTTACAAATGAATTTTATAAGGGGAAAATTGAATATATGGGAAATGAAGCTGCCAAACAAACGGATGACCAAACTATTATTGAAGGTGTAAAAACTTTAAGTGGCGTGTCAAGGAGCTTTATGGAAAAAATGATAAATACTCTTAATGAAGAGTATGGTTCTGTCCAGAATTATATTGTTGAAGAACTTGGAATTACTCAAGACGAAATTATAAAATTGCAGAATATGTATCTTGAATAGATGCAACAGATTAAAAAGTCACTGTAGATCATTACGGTTTGTCTATAAAGAATATCGTTGTAAATGCTATTTATGTGGAAAAGAAAAAATTGTGAGATGTAATCAGTTTGGCATATATCCACCAACTGATTATGGCTACAGAGCATATAATGGATATTGGAGCGAGATTCATTGTGACTGCCATCAAATTTCTTCTTTTCAGTGGATAGTAAACGATATTCTTTTTAAGCATAATATCAAATATCAAGTCGAAGTCTCGGTAGAAGGGGTATATGGAGTTGATAATGAAACTCCATTGCGATTTGATTTTGGCATCTATGGGGAAAATGGAATTGTTGCTTTTATTGAGTGCCAGGGAGAACAGCACTATAAACCTGTTGAAAAATTTGGGGGAGAACGAGCTTTTGTTATTCAACAGAGAAACGATGAAGAAAAACGAAAATATGCAAGAGAAAAGAATATAAAACTGATTGAAATATCGTATAAAGAAAAGAAATATGAGACTGTAGAATTTATATTAATGAGTCAGCACATTATTTAGTTAGTTTTGGGCAATAGCAAAGTCTAATTTGGGGTGTGGTTAAGTTTAAAATTTCAATTACATATTATAATTATGAAGAAGCAAAGGATGAAATATTTCTTTGCTTTTTTCATGTCTAAATTTAAAAGAAAGGAGCTATGTCAATGGATTTTTCATGGGAGCTGTTATTTGAACTGCTGGGTAAGGTTGCAGATACAATCGGTAATGTTCTCGGCGGCACAAAGAAAGATTGAGGAAAACAAAAACAGGAGGTGATGAAACATGGGAGAGGATGAAATTGTAAGGCTGTTCAATGCCAAGATCAAGCTGGAACGGAAGCAGTATAGGAAGCGAGTATTACAGTTAGCCCCAGAGAGGATTTACCAGAGAGCGTATCAGATCAACTGCCGGGAGAATATTGCAGAGACTTTGCTGGAAAAGAGCGGTGAGATGAAATCAGAGGTCCTGCGCTGTCTTCTGGTCCTGCCAAATGTGATCCAGTTCTTTTATGCCAGGTGGATGGGAAAAGGAGATTCCTTCCAGCTGGAACTGGAAAACAGCATGGATACCGGGATCAAGGAAATTGGGCTGCTCCTGGAGCAGGAAGAAACGGAGGCAGCATGAAGAAGAGAGTCATGTGTGTACATACGGAGCTGGTAAGGGAAGGCTCCGTATTATATGAGGGGAAAGATGGAAACACAGGTATTACAACAACGGAGGAGGCTGCAGGTTTTGCAGCCTCTTTTTTCGGCAAGCAGGATAAGGAACTGCTCTATGTGTGCGCTGTGAATGGGGAACTGGAGCCTGTATTAATGGAGCTGGTTGCTAAAGGCAGTAAGAATGTGTGCTATGCAGAACCGGCAGATATATTTAAGTCAGCGATTTTGGCGAATGCATACGGAATTTTCTGTTTTCATAACCACCCGGGAGGCAGAGCAAAAGCGAGTAAGGAAGATATAGACCTGACTGCAAGGCTGGAAGCCTGCGGTGTCATGCTGGGGATTCCGTTACTGGATCATATTATTATCAGTAGCCAGGGAGAGGTTTACAGCATAAAAGAACAGAACGAGGAAAAGCTTAATGAAACCATGAGCAGGATGTTTGATAAAAAGAAGCAGTAGAAAGAACGAATAAAAATCAATGGAAAAAGGAGAATGAAATTATGGCTGCAGAAGTTGAAACAATGTTTTATACAAGAGAAAAACCATGGCACGGACTGGGAACCCTGGTGGCAGAAGCACCGGAATCAAGGGAAGCACTGCGGATTGCCGGGCTGAACTGGAAAGTCCTCCAGGAACCTGTCTATACGGAGAATGACGAGCTGATCCAGGGCTATAAGGCAAATGTAAGAGATTCTGACAGAAAGATATTAGGCGTGGTCACAGACCGCTACAAGGTCATCCAGAATGAGGAAGCCTTTGCATTTACAGATGCCCTGTTAGGAGAGGGCGTGCGCTACGAAACAGCAGGCTCCCTGCAGGAGGGGAGAAGGGTGTGGCTGCTTGCAAGACTTCCAAGGGAATATATCATTGCCGGCGAGCGTATCAGCCCATACATGGTATTTTCCAATACCCATGACGGTTCCGGGGCGGTGAAGACGGCGCTTACCCCTATCCGTGTAGTATGCAATAATACGCTTAACCTTGCCCTGCGAACGGCAAAGAGGAGCTGGTCTATGATCCACACAGGGGATATCAGCGGAAAGATCGAGGAAGCGAAGAATACCCTGTTCCTGGCAGACGAGTATATGTCTGCTCTTGGAAAAGAATTTGAAAATCTGAGGGGAATCCGGCTGTCTGAAAAACAGGTCATGGATTATATCGAGATTCTGCTTCCGGTAGAAGAAAATTTCACCCCACAGCAGAAGCGTGGCATTGAAAGACTGAGGGAAGACATGAGAATGCGCTACTTTGACGCTCCCGATCTGAAAGACGTAGGAAACAATGGCTACCGCTTTATCAATGCAGTATCGGATTTTGCAACCCATTCTACCCCAAGAAGAAAGACTGCAAACTACAGGGAGAATATTTTTGCCAGAACCGCGGACGGAAACCCGCTGATCGACAGGGCTTATCAGATGGTGCTGGCAGCATAAGGAGGAACAGATGAAAAAATTCAGTTTGGTAGAGATTATCATTGTTTTATGCTTGCTGATCCTGGAGGTGCTGATATTCCGGGATCAGCTTATTTCATTTATAAGGGCTGTAATAACCGGAATTTAAGAACGGAGGAATGGCTGAAAAGCCTGTAGAAAGTAAGGATGAAGATTTTTGAGATCATAGCAGGGATCTGCATATTGGTAGTTGATGTTTTGGTAGCTGTAAATCAGTTTATGAAAGTAATGGATATTTTTACAGGGGAGAATGCAGAATGAAGAATATTATGATTCCGACAAAAGATTTAACAAGGGAAGAGTGGCTGGAACTCCGCAGAAATGGTATCGGAGGCTCTGATGCTTCCGTGGTGATGGGGAAGAATCCCTGGCGTTCCATCCAGCAGCTGTGGGAAGACAAGACTGGTAAAACACCGGTGCAGGAGAACTCCAATGAGTATACATACTGGGGCAATGTGATGGAGGGGATTATCCGTAAGGAATTTATGAACCGTACAGGTCTGAAGGTACGGCAGAAACATTTTATGATGTTCCATCCCCGGTTTCCGTTTATGTTCGCGGATGTGGACGGGATCGTCACAGACGAACGTGGTGAAAAATGTATTTTTGAGGCTAAGACCGTCAGCCAGTACCGTGAGGATGAATGGAAGGATGGGAATATTCCTACAGAGTACATGATGCAGGTCCAGCATTACCTGGCAGTCTGCAATATGCAGAAAGCGTACATTGCGGCTCTGATCGGCGGCAACCATTTTATATATTATACGATCTTGCGTGATGAAGAGATGATTGCTGATCTGGTCTATGCAGAGAAAAAGTTCTGGGAGTATAACGTAAAGTGCGATATCCGCCCGGAGATAGATGATTCTGAGGCTACGAAAGAGTTTCTGGACAGAAAGTATAAGGAATCCGTGAAGGACAGTGTCCCGCTTGACCGTTCCCTGGTGAAAGTCCTGGAGGAATACCAGGATGTAAGTGACCAGCTGAAGGATATGGAGAAGCGGAAAACCGGCCTTTCCAATCAGCTAAAAGCTGCCCTTGGGGAGCATGAAGAGGGAAGATTTGACAACGGTCAGATTGTACGCTGGAAACGGATTGAGAAGAATTTACTGGATTCTAAGAGGCTGAAAGCAGAGAAGCCGGAGATTTATAACCAGTATACCAGTGTAAATGCTTACCGCACCCTGTCCATTGCGTCTTAAAGGGGGCTGGTACTATGGCTGTGGAATCGAAGATAAGAAGCTTACATGCAGATGAAATCGAATGCAGGGTAGGAAGTATCGGTGAAAAAGGAATCTCGCTTCTGTTATATAAGAATGCAAGGGTAGACCAGGCAATCCTGGATGAAGTCTTTGGCATATATGGTTGGCAGAGAAGCCATATGATGATTGGAAATTCCCTGTACTGTACCGTGAGTATCTGGGACCCGGAGAAAAAGAGCTGGATTTCCAAGCAGGATGTGGGAACAACAGGGGAGTTTGAAAAGGAGAAAAGTGCTGCTTCGGATTCGTTCAAAAGAGCGTGCGTGAATCTGGGGATTGGAAGGGAGCTGTATACGGCTCCCTTCATTTTTATCCCAGCCAGTAAAGTGGTGGTTACAGAGAAAGACCGGAAGAAGGTTGTGAAAGACAGTTTCAGTGTAAGTGCAATCACTATTTCGGCAGATAAGGTCATTACAGGGATTTCGGTTATCAATCAGAAGAAAGCGGAGGTTTTCAGATGGGGAAACTTAAACGCTGCAGAGAAGAACAATGGAGATGCAAACGAGGAATGGCAGGAACTGTACAGGGAGCTGGAAAGGACGAAAGTGCCAGAGGAACAGATTCTAAAGCGGTATGGTGTTAAGTCTCTTTCCGAACTGGATGAGGTATCAAGGAAAAGAGCACTGAATGGACTGAAACGAACAAAATCAGCCGCCTGATTATGGGCGGCTAATTGAGAAGCTGGAAATTGTAGATATGGGATGACGCAGCATTTAGTTATGTCAGACCCAAGAAAAAATGTACGGCAGTCAGAAGTACCGCTGCGGAGCTACAAAGAGTAAAAATAACGGAGGAATTGCAGATGGATTACATGGAATTTAAAAATCAGATGTTAGCAGAGATAGAGGAACGCCTTACTGAAAAAGAATATGCCTGTTATGAACCGGCAGATGGCAATATGCTGGAAGAAAGTCTGGTGATCCAGGAAGGAAACGAGCCGATAAGATTTGGTGCGACTACGACAAGCATGTACCGGGCTTATAAATCCGGTTACAGTATAAGGCAGATCGCAGAAGAAATCATCAGAGAAAAAGACGGACATAAGGAAATCAAGGGGCTGGAAAAGATCAGAATGCTTGATGATTATGAGCGTGTGAAGGAAGACTTATATATTCGTATTGTCAGTACAAATAAAAAGGTGACAGTACTGGAACGAGGAATTTACAGAAAGATCGGGGATATCATTTTGGGGGTATATCTGCGGATAAATGAGGATGATGGAAAACTGTACACAACACTGATAGACAATACTTATCTGGATAAGTGGGAGCTGTCAAAAGAAGACGTTTTGGAGCAGGCTATGGATAATACCGTGAAAATGGCACCGCCAAGATTTTATGACGGTATGCAGCTGAAGCTCTCTATCCTTACTGGCAGATATGGTGGAATTCCCATAAAAGAATTCAGTCCTACGGAGAATGAGAGAAGATATGGCTGTTTTCTAAGCACGGATAAAAAAACGAATGGTGCGACGGCTGTGTTCTATCCAGGGGTAGCAAGAAAGATATGTGAGGCGTATGGCACAGAAGCTGTTTATATTGTACCAACCAGTATCCATGAAGTAGCAATACACGACATCAGATACACGGAGGATGTGGAGATGCTGTCAAAGTGTCTGGAAGCTGTAACGGAGGACTCAACGCCAGAGGATGAAGTGGCAAGCAGCCATATTTTTATGTATGAGCTGAAAACAGATAAGATTACCGAGGTAATGTGATGGAATACGGTTATGCAAGAGTCAGTTCTACAGAGCAGAACCTTGACCGCCAGGTTCTTGCCCTGCAGGAATATGTAAAGCCAGAGAACATTGTAATGGACCGGCAGTCCGGGAAAAACTTAGACCGTCCTGGCTATAATGCCTTAAAAGGAATATTTGGTCTGCGCCCAGGGGATGTTTTATACATAGTGAGCCTGGACCGTCTCAGCAGGAACAAGGAAGACATTAAGAATGAGATCGCCTGGTTCAAGGCGCATAAGGTAAGGCTGATGATCTTAGACCTCCCAAGTTCTATGGTGCAGGTACCGGAGAACCAGGAATGGATTATTGACATGATACAGAATATCCTTATAGAAGTACTGGCTTCCATGGCAGAGCAGGAGCGACTGATGATCCGCAAGCGGCAGAGGGAAGGAATCGAAGCCGCAAAGAAGAAAGGCAGGCACCTGGGACGTCCTTATCTGAAAGTGCCCGATAATTTTGAAGAGGTGTATGCCGAGTGGAAGTCTGGAGCAATCACAGCCAGAGCAGCACAAAAGAAACTTGGAATGTCCAGTGCGAGTTTCTATCGTATGGTGAAAAAGCAGCAAGCGGCTGAATCAAAAGGTGTGTGATTTTTGCTACATGTATCAAATGCAGAAACCGAGATTTTGAGAGACCAGATAAGGGGGCTTATCTGGTCTCTCGTAAGGTAGAGGTTGTGAAAATGTCCTCTTTTGAAAAAAATCGAAGGAAAAGTTGAATTATAAGGTTATTTTTAGAAAAATTGTTATTTTTTTTCTAAAAGAGGGCTGATGTGCTCTCTAATCGTGAAAGAGACTGAAGATCTCTTGGGCTCGTTTATATTGGAAATTGTATGCTTCATTAATTGCTGGATTATTATTCGATCCACTTTCATCTTCAGAAATATAAGAAAATGGATAAGGCGCAGTCGCAACTTCTGTAGCGTGTTCCATTGGGCGTAGCAAAAATCCGCGTAAGAGAGAACTTGTAAATGAGTTATTAGCTGCATATAAAAAGCGATTAGAGTAAATTGCTTGCTGTGCTGCTGGAATGTCTTTGCTACTAGGTCGAGACTTTGAGATTTTAAGATCATATAAATTTTCAATATCTTTTACAAATTCGTTCCAATAAGGATTGACTTCTTTGCTATGCATATATTTTTGAAAGCAGTTATAAATCTCATCATCTGTAAATTTGGTAAAATCTGCTGTAAGAATCCCCAAATGCTTTTCGATATATGTTTGAAAATATGTAGTGGGCTCTTCAGACATAAAATCTGGAATAAGGTACTGAAGGGTAGTGTTCCAAAGTGCTGATAATATAGGAAGAGCCACTTGATTAAGTGTTTGGAAGAACTGGTCTAATAGTTCAATCCCTTTTACGCTTTTTTGTGTATCGCTTAAAACTCTACTGGAAACAGAATGAGTCATGAGTGATTGAGATGGAGACTGCAAATATTTAGTTTCTAATGTGTCATTGTCGTTTAAGGCTTCCAAAGCATATTTTAGAAAAAAATGTCTGGAATATACTAAAGGACAAACAGACAGTTCTTTGAGTACATTATTAAATTGACTGCCGCTATATTGGGACGGAACAGACTTTAAATCTGTCATGGAACCGTTTATATCAGGAATGAGATCAGTAATATAGGAAAATGTGGAAAATCCAAAATAACGTTCATTCATTGTCTGAAAAATGAAGGTATCAGCACTGGAAGTAAAATTTGCATTCTTTTCATCTTGTAAAAGGGCACGATATAGCTGGATATAGAGGGGAAGCGTATTCCTCATAGCACCCTGGCTTGAAGCCGATAAATTTCGGCTTAGAGAACTAACTGTGTTTTCTCTAAAATATGTATAGATAGGAAATTTATAAATCCATGGAACTAATGTTTGTGAGGAATCTAAATCTGCAATCTTTTTACAATCATTAAAGACAAAATAAACAAAATCTTTTGGAGCTGCATTCTCTGTATTTTTCTTATGGTGATACCAGGTTTGGCGACTATCCTCTTTGGTTTTCGAATTTAAATCACTAGACTTTTCGTAAAAACGATTCGAAAAGAAACCAGAACTGAAATATTTTTTATATTTTACCTCCAGAGGGGCACAGAGTTCTGGTCTGTTAAAATAGTAGTCTTGTTCAAGATTGTGAAAAAAACCTTCTGAAATGCAGTAGTTGTAAAGAGCAAGTTTAAGGACAAAGGCAAATGCGATGAATTGAAAGTAAGGGTCTTTGTATTTGGTTTTACCTCCGGGCTCGCCAAAGAAACAATCTTTAAATCCTGTTACTGGAATGAATTTTACATATTGTGAGGCATGAGAATACATATGATCGAACACTGTATGGAAAAATATATCAATAGTTTCTGAACTCATATCCAGCTTTGAGATCCCTTTCTGCTTTAAATCAATTCGAATTTCAGAAACCAACGGTTGTGGATCAAGAAGGTAGAAGTATTTTAGGATATATTCTTGCTCAAGTATTGACTTGTTGTTAAATAAATTGAGATTCATAAAAGACCTCCTGTAAAAATATTTTACGATTTTTATATATAATATCATAGAATCCATAAATGTAAAACAAATACATAAAATATCGACAAAACTATATTAGTTACATTTTACGTATTGGAGAATAAAATATAAATATAAAAGCCAAGGAGGAAATTAGAATGCAAAATCAATTGAATCAGCAGGTAACTCATTCCAGACCGAATGGTGAATGTACTAAACCATTCTATTATGGCGACAGCATCAACGCGGTTGTTGTTAATGCATTAAATGATATGCATGGAAGGCTTACAGACATTGATATGCAAATTAAGCTAAGGGATACACAGCTGGCGCGAAAAAGGCGGAAACGAAATGGACGTTGCACTGCATGCTTGTATACTGATAACTATTATTATCTTATTATGGCTGATGAGGATGGAGAGACATGTAATAAGGTTCTGTTTACAAATTCAAAGGGAGAGTTTTACGTGTATAGGATTTATTACCCTAAGTATACGGAGTACAATAAAAAGTTTGTTGCAGTTGTCTTTAGTGAAACTAAGAATTGGGTTTGTCTTAATGTGGAAAAGCTAACGGAAAAGAGATTGTATGATAGTTTTATAGCGGCTGGCGTAAAATTCGATTTAAAAAATACCTCGAATAAGATAAAAGAAGCACTTTGGGATTTGTTTGCAGAGGCAATTGCAAATATACCAGATGGAAGCATGATTGAGGTCAATGGAACAGCGGGATGGAATAATGGCAAATGGGAGCATTCGAAAAACTTTACAGGGATAAGCTTTCCTGGGAATCCGGAACTGCCAGTTATGAATAAGTATTTTTGTATTAAATATTCAGGGAAGGAACTGCTTGAAAAGTTTTGGAGAGGAATTAGCAGCATAGAGAACAGATACTGTCGGATCGTTATGCTTGAGATGATAGTTAGTGGTGTACTAGCAAGCCTGTTCCAGGACGCAGAAATTTACAGTGATCACTTTTTAAACTTTGTATTAGTTGGGAGGAGGGATAAAGAACTGTTTTGCCATTTATACCAGGTGTTTAACAGAGGTAGATGGCAGATACAAGAAGCAAGTGATAAAGAGAAGGTGATTTCTGATAATATTCGTGGAATAAATGATGAAATATTGATTGTCAGTATGCCAGATGGACTAGACGCGTATGGGCAACGTAAGTCTGAAAAGAACCTAAACAGGATAGTTAATAAGATATGCAGGAGAGACTGTTCATCCTTGAATATCCCATGGAAGGTAAACGCTTCTCTAGTGGTGCTAAATGAATTTGTATCAGATTTGGACAGTGCGATCAATATTGTCGCTGATGAATGTATTTTTACATCAGAACTTACAGACATGCTAAAAGGAAATGCAGTTGACGCATTCCTGTATGAGCTAGTGACATATGTAGAAGCACATATGGCTGAGGTAAGGGCTGTTATAAAAAAGTGGTCGAGCAACCAGGACGGCAATATGAGCCTGGTGCTTCTGAAAGCAATTTGGGAAATACTGTCAGAGTTTGCAAGAGATAAAGGCATTGATCTTGCAGCTGCTTTGGGAATACCTGGAAGTCCAGATTGGGGAGTTATGTGGCGCAGCTTAACTGACCGACAAGAAATGGGCGAAAGGATGGTAAAGGCTGTGAGAAGCTCGATGAGTAAGTTCTACGTTAAAGAGAAGTATTTCGGTTGTGGATATGTGAAGGACAGTTGTTACTATGACAACGAATATTTCTGGATTCCAATTAAGATGTTCAAGGAAATAATGAAAACCAACTGCATTCCATCCAATAAGTATCGGGAGACGCTTGTAAAATGGAAACAGCAGGAACTTTTATTACCAGATGAGAGTGGGCTGACATACAAACTACGTGTGGATGGAGCAGCTATACAAACTTATCGGTTTAGAAAGGCATTATTCGATCAGCCGCTTTTTGTTCCGATTGAAGAACTCGGAAAAGATGAAGAGCATGAAAGTGAAAAGGGTATGCGTGTAGTTTGGCACCCTCAAAACAGTGAAAACTATAAACAGTGTAAACACTAGAAAGGAGACCATAGTACAATGCTGAGAGATTTAGAAGGAAACATAATAAACCTAAAAGAATTCCCGGATGCGTTAAATAACCATAGACTTATTTGGGGTAAATCCGGTAGTGGTAAAACCTGGTGCTGTTACAGGATGATTGAAGAGGCAGTAGAACAGAAGAAAAAGTGCGTGATTTTTGACTACTCTGGAAGTTATACCACAAAAGAACAGGAAAGAAGCAAGTTTGCTAGCAGGGATCAGACATATGTGTTTGATGGAAACCAGCCGGGGATTACATACTGGTATACAGGCAAGAATGTCTATTCTGCTTTTGAAGAGGCATTGATAGTGGCGCTCCCATTTAGGGGACACCGACAGCGGGAGTTTCTGCACAAAGTGATGGAACTTCTAAAGGAACAGGAGAAGGAGCTTACGTTTGCTTCGGTAATATCGGTTCTGGATGGGTATGTGCAAGGTTTGACGGATGACGAGAGTAAGGAACGTGGTGAGAAACTGTTAGATATCATTGGACAATATGAAAAGCTTGATATCATTTTTCGCAAGAAGACGCCAGAGATGGACAAGGAGCTGGAAGATAACAACCTTGTCACTATAATGCAGTTTACTGAACTTGAAGGTGGTACGAAAAAGTTTTTGACGGAATTTATGTCAGAGTTGCTGTGGCAGAGTGTGAAGGATGGAGCTAACAGTGCAGATTACATTTTGTATGATGAGTTTCAGAATGTTGCCCTTGGCAAGGGGAGTACACTTGGAGCAATGTTGCGTGAAGGACGCAAATGTGGACTGGGTGTATGGCTGGCAACTCAGATTCTTTCAAATTACAAGCCAGAGCAGATTGATACGTTACAGCAGGTAGATACAATGTTGCTGTTTCAGCCTTCAGATCGAAGTATGAAGGGGATTGCACAGCTTGTAGATTGTGAAGCTTGGGAAAGTTGTCGGAGCGCACTATCAGATCTGCAAAAAGGACAGGCCATCTTAAAAGGAAAGTACAGTGTTAATCACAATTCAAAAATTTGGGACATACCGATCATATGTGTGGTGGATTCAAAGGACAATAAAAATGATTTTAGATAAGAAAGGATGCAGTGCCTATGGAAAATGTAATTCAGGAGCCATTAGTAATGGATGTAAAAGGTCTTCAGGTGGCGTTGGGGATCGGACGAGATACAGCCTACAGTTTGATGCATAGCAAAGGATTTCCTTCAATTCGAATTGGCGGGCACTATGTTGTTGGAAAAGACGCATTGCTGATGTGGCTAAAACGAAATGAGGGTAAGGCATATTGCCTGTAAAGTTGATACCTGGAAGAGGCGTTTTGCTTCTTCCAGGATATTTGGGGAGGATATATGGCTGAGAAGAAAACACCGAGAAATGCAAAGGGTGAGGGAAGTTTCAAGATCAACGCAGATGGGACGGTCACTCATAGAAAGAGCGTAGGTTTTAAAGCGAATGGAAGGCGCAAGGTAATTACAGTTACAGCTAAGAACAAGAGCGCCTGTATTCGTGAGATGAAAAAGAAGGAAAACGAATGGAATAACATAAAAAATGGACTGCACATTGATTCTACGGATACGGTCGTAAGCTTATGCTATCGTCATTTGGAATACCAGGTATCAAACAACGATTTAAAGGGGAAATCCATAGACCGCAGAGAGTGTACGATTGAAAATCAGATCAGCGGATATGACTTAGGATATCTCCAGGCGCAGCAAGTAACTCCGATAGATATTGAAACCCATGTGAAACTGCTTATTTCTGAAAATAAGGTGGGCGCGTCTTCAATCGGAAAAGTCGTAGATGTACTGAATGCGGCTTATGAATGGGCGATTCGCCAGGGGGATATGCAGCAGAACCCAGTGAGATTAGTAAAAACAGAGCTGTCCAAGAAGTTGAAGAAACTCTCCGTAAAAGGGGCAGATGAAGCCGATGTAGTTGCGCTATCGGATGAGGAAATAAAGCTTTTTGAACAGGAGGCTACAGAGCTACATGCAAATGGGCACGAGAAGTATCCTGCTGGCATGTATTGCTTGTTATTACTACATACAGGTATGCGAGTGGGAGAGATGATTGCTCTGCGCTGGCGAGACTGGAAAGGAGACTATCTGGTGATTGAGAAGTCTGTTTCGACGGCCAAGAACCGGAACAAAAAGTCAGAAGATGAGAACAATTATATTTCTCTGGAAGGTAACACAAAGAATCAGAAAGCGCGGAATATTCAGCTTAACAAGGAAGCAAAGTACATTCTGTGGAAGCTAAAACATAGCCGGGAAAGTTGTGAGCCAGATGATCTTATTGTCCCTACTAAGACTGGTAAGATGAACACAGCCAGCAATCTGGAACATCGTATGAAGGTGATTATGAAAAATGCAGGACTTGAGGATGTCAAAGGAGGACTGCATATTTTCAGAAAGACATTTGCCACCAAGATGTATGAGAATGGAGCCAGGGTAGAAGAGATTGCTGCTTACATAGGCGATCTGCCCTCAACAACGCAGAAATACTATATTGCGATCAGACGTAAAGTAGTGGCTGATGGGGAAACACACCAGGTAGTACGACTGCCAGGAAGCAAAGATGGTGAAGAACCAGTTGCATAAATGTATAATTTACAGGTTGGAGGAAAATATTATGAAATACGACGTGGTTTATATTGTTACAAATGAAGATGAATTTGCAGATGTGTTTGAGACCCTGGAAGAAGCAGAGTGGTATAAGCAGAGTAAAGGAACTGCGGCTATTCAAAGAGTTTTGAGTGAGTGGGGGATTGATGATCCAACGGAAGAGGACATTAATGCTGCGAATATTCAGGCTGGTATTGATGGAGATTATTATGAAATAGAAGCTGTTGATATTTCTGATATGGCAGAGGATGATGTAATATATCTTACAAATGGTGCTGAAGTTGATATGGAAGAGATAATAGAAACGCTAAAAGCAAATAGAAATACATGGATAGATTTAATCTGGATAGAAATATTAGATGATTTTTTTGTTAGCTTGGAAGATTCGTATTTATTTGATTAGTTAAACTGATATGTAAGGCAGGAGCCCTATATAGTGTAAGTAATACCGCTATGTAGGGCTCTTTAGCGATAGAACAAGTGAAGAATCCTAAAATTTGCAGAATGAAATTGATTAGGAAGTTGAAAATATAGACAATGAATGATATAATTTTCATATATAAAATAGGAGGTGCGTACTATGTTTGCTATGCAGGAAACTATCAGACCATCAGCGGATTTAAGAAATCATTATAATGAAATCTCAAAGCAGTGCCGTGAGGGAAAAGAAGCTGTTATCATAACTGTAAATGGAAGAGGCGATACAGTGTCTCTGTCCTATGAAGAGTACAAGAACATGAAATCAAGAATAGAATTGCTTGAAATCCTTACTGAAGCAGAAGATGATGTAAAGAATGGTCGCGTTGCGCCAATCAGTGAAACCTTTGATGATTTACGTGCTATGCTGCAGGAGGGCTGAGTTTGAAATACAATGTTGTTCGTACTGATACCGCAGATGCTGGTCTGCGAAAGATTGTATTATATATTGCACAAAATTTCGGCAATGATGTGGCATTGAAAAAGTTAGACGAAATAGAAGATCGTATACGACAGCTGGGAGAAAATCCAGATCTTGGAATTGATCCAAGATACCTGGTATTAAAGCGTCAGGGCTATAAGGTATTGATTCTTGAAAAAGACCTTGTATTTTATAAAGTTAATGAAGCCCGAAAGGAAGTTATTATATATGCTGTCGTAGACCAGAGACAGGATTATTTGAACATTATCCGAGGGCTGTGAGGCAAACGCCGAAATATAACTGACCAAGTAAGTCAATTAAGGTTCGCCTTCGGACAGAAGAATAAGCGGTGGGAGTACTAAAATGGATTTGTGCACTTGAAGTGTGGAAACTGTCTTGATTATGAGACGAAAATATCACAAAAGTAAACATAATTTTTTGTGCAAAAGGTAGAAAAAGTAGAATTTTGTCGATTTTTAGCCGATTTTCTTCATTTTTCCTGTTTTCAGCACCTTTTGGCAGCAACGTCATTTTAAATTGACCTATAATCGTTCCAAAATTGACCTATCGCATCTGAAAACCACCGAAAATGTAGTAAAAATCAGTAAGCCAAATAAGGAAAAAATCGCCTTTCAGAGCCACGAAAAAGCGTTTCAGAAAAAAATTTTAAAAGTCCTGCAAAGCCAGTAAATACGCGGCTTCCGGAAATTTCATAATACGAAAAAAGCACCTCATCTGAGGTGCTCCACTTAGCAGGGCTACAAGGATTCGAACCTTGAAATGACGGAGTCAGAGTCCGTTGCCTTACCATTTGGCGATAGCCCTATGCGCTTTAGCAAGTTGTTTTCTCGCTTGCGACATGTTGTATTATATATCAACACCCATATAAAAGTCAACCCCCTTTTTTCAAATTTTTTAAAAAAATTTATTCAATTCGTGCAAAGCCTTGATTTTACTGGAAAAAATTAAGATTTCAAGTGCCTTTTCCCTGTGCATTTCGGGATGAATGTGTTATAATCAAGCAAAATATACGGAATCGCATAGGTGGCTGCCGTATAAAATTTTTATAATTAAACAGCCTGTCTGGAGCCTGTTTAAAATTATTCAGGTAATTGAGTCTCAGACTGGCCTCATTAATAAGGAGAATAAACATGAGAGCAAATAACCTGACTCTGCTCACGGATCTCTATGAACTTACCATGATGCAGGGGTATTTTAAGAACCCAACTGACCAGACTGTCGTATTCGACATGTTTTACCGTGATAACCCATGCGGAGGCGGTTTTGCTATCTGTGCAGGACTGGAGCAGGTAATTGAATATATTGAGAATCTGAGATTTACAGACGCAGACATTGAATATCTTCGTGGTCTTTCCATTTTTGAGGAAGATTTTCTGGAATATCTTCGCTCTTTCCATTTTACCGGAGACATTTATGCCATCCCGGAAGGCACTGTTATTTTCCCAAGAGAGCCAATGGTGAAAGTGGTAGCACCGATTATGGAAGCTCAGCTTGTGGAAACTGCGATTTTGAACATTATGAACCATCAGAGCCTGATTGCTACCAAGGCAGCACGTGTCTGCTATGCGGCGAAAGGTGATGGAATCATGGAGTTCGGTCTTCGCCGTGCCCAGGGACCGGATGCCGGTATTTTTGGAGCCCGTGCAGCTGTGATCGGTGGTTGTGTCGGAACCTCCTGCGTGCTTACTGGTCAGATGTTTGACGTGCCAGTGCTTGGAACCCATGCACATTCCTGGATCATGAGCTTCCCGGATGAGTACACTGCATTCAAGACATACGCAAGAATGTACCCGGATGCATGTATCCTTCTGGTAGACACTTACGACGTGCTGAAATCTGGTGTTCCCAATGCAATCCGTGTATTTGAGGAAATGCGGGAGGAAGGCATTGAGCTGAAAAAATATGGTATCCGTATCGACAGCGGTGACCTTGCTTATCTTTCCAAGGAAGCATATAAGATGCTGGCTGCAGCCGGATTTGATGACGCTACCATTTCCGCTTCCAGTGACCTTGATGAGTATCTCATCGAGAGCCTGAAAGCACAGGATGCCAAGATTAATTCCTGGGGCGTTGGAACAAGACTTATTACAGCCAATGATAACCCGGCCTTTGGCGGCGTATACAAGCTGGCAGCAGTGAAAAATCCTGAGACAGGTGAATTTGTTCCGAAGATCAAGCTTTCTGAGAATACAGCTAAGGTAACAAACCCTGGAAACAAAACGGTATATCGTATTTACAGCAAGTCCACAGGTAAGATTAAAGCTGATTTGATCTGTCTTGCTGACGAGAAACTGAACCCAGATGAAACTATGGTAGTATTTGACCCGGTTGACACCTGGAAAAAAACTAAGATTCTGGGTGGCACTTACGAAGTTCGTGAGCTTCTGATTCCAGTTATTAAGGAAGGAAAACGCGTTTATACGTCTCCTTCAGTAATGGAACTTCGCGCAATCTGCCAGAAGGAACAGAGCACTCTCTGGGACGAGTCCAGACGATTCTCCAACCCACAGAAGGTTTATGTGGATCTTTCTCCGAAGCTTTTTGAGGTGAAGAGAGAGCTGATTGAGGAGATGAGCCGTAAGGATCTGGAGTTTGAGGAAGAGTAATTTAATAAGAAAATAAATGGGGCAATGTATCAGCGGAAACGATACATTCGCCCCATTTTTTGTTGAAATTAACCAGAAAAGTGCAGAAAAAAACATAGTGTACAGAATGTAAAAATGGTAAACTGTAGGAAAGGAAATTTTTTACAGGAGGAGTGTATGAAAAAAAGAAAATCCATTGGTCTGTGGGTGGGAATCTGTCTTCTGCTTCTGGGAATACTGGGCGGTGTAAATGTTTTTGCTGCAGTGACAGAGGGAAAGGCAGGGGAAACACTTACTGGGGAGTATGCAGTGATTATTAATACAGATACATCTGATTCGAGGAGCGCAGGCACACTGATCTTTGATGACAGTGGAAGTACTGCGTCAGTTTCAAGTGGAAGTGAGCTTCCCGCAGCTCAAAGCCTGGCCGGGCTGAATGCAGGGAGCACCAGCTCAGTCACTGCGTTGAAGGAAAAAAGCGCTATTTCGTCCATTACATCAGCAGATGAGACTGACGATGGTATATCCGTCCAGGCAGCGACTACCACTTATGCAATAGGAGAAGAGAAATATATTTACAGAAGCAATGGCAGCGGCAAGACCTATATATGTATTGGGATTGGTGAACATTGTTATATCTGGATGGACAAAAATATGAAAGCGGATTATGATGCCGCTGGAAAAACATCTCTCATAGCATCAGATATGGCGAGCATTTATGACAGACAGCCCTATCAAATCCTGAAAACACTGGCAGGAGGCGATCTTCCCTGGGAAGATGGATCCGGCAAACTCTCTATTGTGCTGGAAACCTTAAGCGGCGCAAGTGGTCAGTTTCAGTATGATGAGGGAATTACAGCAATCCATATCAACACTCCGGCGGCAGCATCCTATGTCTCCGGTGAAATGACCAGAAGAAACGGTCTGCTGGTTCACGAGGGACAGCACGCAGTATTCTGGCTGAAAACAAAATTCAATGCCTCCGAGAAATATATGTGGATAAACGAAGGTCTTGCAGTAACGGTCATGGATTATCTGTGGGGTGGTACGGACACAAATGGCTGGATGAACGGAATTGCAGGAAGTATCGCTATTCGTAACGGCTCTTCCTTGATGTATAAGAGTTATCGCGATGATATTGCCCAGGACTATGGAATGCCATACCTGTTTGTCAGATACGTAATTGACCGTATGGCAGGAAGCTATGAGCCTATGGCTGTATTGCCGAAATTTTATACAGTAGATGCTTCCTCCCTTACCTGTGAAGCTTATCTGGAGAAGGTAACAGGAATTCCGTTTAAAACACTTCTTTCAGATTTTTATACAGCTGTGGCAGCAGGAGAAGCTTCTGGTGTATACAGTTTTCCAGGTGATCGGATAGCGGCAAAAAAGGCATCTGCATTTCCGGTATTTTCCGGAGACAGCGGCTCAAAATATTCCATTCCGGCAGCTTCCGCGATCCTTGTGAAACTGAAGGATGGAAAATTTACAGTCCCATCTGATGGGGAAAGCGGAATTGTTTATCGTGTAATAGGAAGCCGGACTTCATCTGTGAAACCGGCTGGCGGAAATGGTACAAGCAGCAGTCCTTATCAGATCGATTCTCTGGATGATCTGAATTTGATCGAGGAAAATCAGGGCGCATATTATCAGCTGACCTCAGATATTCAGACACAGGGAAGAATTAATTTTACCATCTCTTATTTTGGTGGAACGCTGGATGGAAATGGACATACGATCTATGGACTGAAGAAGCCTCTGATAGCCATGAATCAGGGAAAAATCAGGAATCTGCGCATAGTTGCAGATTTTAATGACGATATGCAGAACGTGCAAGGCATCATCACACAGTACAATGAAGGAAATATTGAAGACTGTATGGTGACAGGAACGATTAGCGGATATATGGGCGGAAACGGAGCTGTTGTATATCCGGAATTTGGCGGAATTGCAGGTGAAAATGCACTTGCCGGAATTATTTTTGGCTGCACATCAAAGCTGAATGTTAATTTGACAATGGCTCCTATGAAAAGCTGGGTAGGTGGAATTGCAGGTCTGAACATTGGTACTATAAGCAAGTGTGTCAGCACCGGTACGATTCGTGTTACCCAGACAAACGGAAACGAATATCCGGTCTATGTGGGCGGAATTGCGGGAGAAATCCAGAAGTTTGGGGGCATGGGCGGTGTGCTCAAAGAATGCCTCCATGCAGGAAAAATCACAGTAACTGCAGCAAACAACCGTGTAGGACAGATGTGTGGAACTGCTGCTGATAATGTACTCAGCTCTTCTTACGGTTTAAGCGGACATGTGCTGAACTGTTATGGAAAGAGTGGAGAGGGGAATCTTGTCGGCGGAACTGATGCTTCCATTGGAACAGGTGGACTTCTCACAGAGGCACAGATGAAAGATTCCAAATCTTACGTGGGCTGGGAGTTTGGAACTGACTGGAAGATTTCAGAGGATGGTTTGCCAGAGCGGGTGGAGAATCCGGAGATTACTTCATTAGAGGTAAAAAACAACTGGACTTCCTGCTACGTGGGAGAAAAACCCTGGTATTGGGGCAGGCTTTTGATAAATGGTACAACTTATTCTGAGATTACAGCCGATATGATAAGCGGCTTTGACAGTTCTGCTGAAGGAACTACTCATGTTTATGTAGAATATAAGGGCAAACAGGTTGCTTATTCAATGGAAGTTGTTGCGCCAAAAACCAGTGATATCAGCAGCATTGTAATATCAGGACAGCCGAAGAAATCTTATGTGGAAGGAGATGTATTCAATCCATCCAGAGCCAGTATGTATGCAACGATTGGTGGTCGTGCAGCTTATATTTACAGTGGATTTACCTATGACAAAACAGGCCCACTGAAAACCTCGGATACTCAGGTTACTTTTGATTACTTTGGAGCAAAAATACCGTGGGCGATTACAGTTGCAGCGAATGCACCAGCGGCCTTGACTATGCTTGCAGCTCCTGAGAAACTGAATTATGTAGCAGGAGATAAACTCGATCTGACCGGAGTGAAGCTTCAGATTACATATAGCAATGGAAAAGTATCGCCGGTTATTACAAGGGCTGATCTGAATACTTATGGAATACATTTGGCGCTTGGAAGTGGAAGCGGTTCATCGGCAGTGATTGATAATGGCAGAATAACAGAGTCATCAGATAATGGAAAAGATCTTATTGCTTATGCGACTGATAAGCTGCCGGGAGAATATGGTGCCGTGATCGCTGTGCTTGGAACAATGAGCGTAACAGAACCATTGGCGATTACAGATACTGAGCTGTACGCGGTTACAGGAACTGGAAAAGAGCAGTGGATATATTCAGGCTTTGTTACAGGTGGAAGTGGTAAGTATGAAACTCAGGTTGTTTCTGAGAATTTACCGGCTGGTTTAACTGTTTTTGCGGTTCCTGGCGGAGGCTCTTATGGAAGTAAATATTTTACTTTTTCCGGGACTGTCACTGCACCAGTGGGAATTTATGAGTCACAGTATAAAATTGTGGATACAGGAACAAAGACAATTTTGCCAGTCACAATAAAAATTATAGTTACGGCTTCTAATGAGGCAAGATTTTATAGTTTTGTACTTAACAAGGCGTTTAATTCCCAGTTAAAAGAGGATGTTGTTGGGGAAATTGATAATGAGAACCGTAAGATTACGCTGCGGTTGCCAAAAGGAACTAATGTTACCAGGCTGGCACCGAATATTGATTATGGTTCTGGTACAGGAACAGCGGTGGCAGATGAGTTTACCAGTGGAAGATCTCATGATTTTACAAATCCGGTACAGTATGTTCTGACAGCGCCAGATGGCGTAACGAAGATAACCTATACGGTTACAGTCGTTTTTTATGATGAAACGCAGGGTGGTTCCGGGGAAACAGAGCATACGCATACCTGGGATGCCGGAGTTATAACGAAAGAGGCTACCACTTCAAGTACAGGAATTAAGACATATACTTGTACTGTGTGCCAGAGCAAACGCGAAGAGGAAATTCCGAAGTTGGTTGTTTTACCGACGAATACGCCGGTGCCAACGGCAACGCCGACGAATACGCCGGTACCAACGAATACGCCAGTACCGACGAACACACCAATACCAACGGCAACGCCGACGAACACGCCGGTGCCGACGAATACGCCAGTGCCGACAAACACGCCAGTGCCGACGAATACGCCAGTACCGACGAACACGCCAGTACCAACGGCAACGCCGACAAACACGCCGGTACCAACGGCAACGCCGACGAACACACCAATACCAACGGCAACGCCGACAAACACGCCAGTACCGACGAACACGCCAGTACCGACGAACACACCAATACCAACGGCAACGCCGACAAACACGCCAGTGCCGACGAACACGCCAGTACCGACGAATACACCAATACCAACGGCAACGCCGACGAACACGCCAGTACCGACGAATACACCAATACCAACGGCAACGCCGACGAACACGCCAGTACCGACAAACACGCCAGTGCCGACAAACACGCCGGTACCAACGGCAACGCCAGTGCCGACGAACACGCCGGTGCCAACAGCAACGCCGACAAACACACCTGCGCCGACTGGATATAAAGTGGGCACAACAGTGAAACATCCAGCGACAAACGGATATTATAAAGTTACCGCCACCGACACAGTAGAGTATATAAAACCGATAAAGAAAAAAGTAAGCACTGTCACAATTCCAGACAGCGTAAATCTAAAGGGCGCGAATTACAAAGTAACCTCAATAGCCTCCAAAGCATTCAAGAGCAATAAATACCTGAAAAAGGCTATCATAGGAAACAATGTAATCCAGATTAAAAGCTATGCCTTTTATAAGTGCACGAAACTCTCTTACGTACAAATTGGCGGCTCAGTAAAAGCGATCGGAAAACAAAGCTTTTATGGCTGCAAAAAGTTAAACGAAATGAGAATCTACACCTCCCGCCTGAAAGCCAAATACGTAGGCTCCAATGCCTTCAAAGGCACTCCATCCAGGATGAAAGTCTACGTCCCCAGGAAAAAGGCAAAGAGCTACAAAACGGTTTTTGTAAAACGAGGCATAAGCAAAAAGATTGTAATAAAGAAGATGTAATATTTGTTTGTGTTATGGGAGGGATTTTGTATGAAATACCGAAGTAAAAAAGGTTTTACGCTAGCGGAACTATTGATTGTAGTTGCAATTATTGCGGTATTGGTTGCTGTTTCAATCCCGATTTTTAATGGACAGCTTGAAAAAGCACGCAGGGCAGTGGATATGCAAAATGCGCGAATTATTAAGTCGGCATTGACGAATGCATATAATGAAGGGCGAATGGATATTCCAAAGAAAGCTGTAGGACAAGAAAATTCAGGCTGTGGTGTCTGGGTTGTGATATGTCGTAGCACAAGTGAACTGCCAGACGCATATACTTCAAGTATGTTAAATGAGAAAACTATCTATTGTGGAGCAAATTCCGGAGTTACAGTAAACGGTGTAAAAAGCAATAATTGGAAGTTGTATAATACTGGTGTTGAAGACGTATTAAAGGAGGCCGGTTTAAATTGTGATACTCTGAAAATTAAAAGCAGAAACGATAAGGAGAAAGGCTGGGATTGGATTGTTATAGAAGTCGGGTTTGCAAATGAGCAGTTTTACTCACGTATTTATAGTGGTTTTAAAGGGGGAAAATCGGGTATGGAAAATATAGCAGCTGGATCTTCAAACATCGAAAAAGCAATAGGCGGATCAAATTAATGTAACAAGAGAATATATAAGGGACTGTAATAGATGCGTGCTGCGTATGAAGTGACATTCATCTGTTATAGTCCCTTTTCTCTTGACATTTTTCCACGTAATGTGCAAAATAAACTCATAAAGTTCAAACAATTTCAGGAGAAATTATATCATGAGACAGGAGTTTTTCACTTAAAGGCACCGGAAGACTGGCTCAATGCTTCAAATAGATTTATATATTTTAAAGGCAGATTTCCCTGAAAAAAGTCGTAAACTAGAAATAAAAAGAAAGCTGTGAAACAAAATGAAACGAATTGATTTTGAAAATGGCACGGTAACCAGAAATATTTTCAGTGCTGCAATTCCCATGCTGGTAGCGCAGATACTCAGTCTTTTATATAATATTGTAGACAGAATCTATATCGCCAGAATCCCTGAAGTGGGAACTACAGCGCTTGGCGCAGTCGGCTTATGTTTCCCGTTAATCGTGATTATCACTGCCTTTGCCAATTTGTTTGGCAGTGGCGGCGCGCCTGTTTTTTCTATAAACAGAGGTATGAAAGACAACCAGAAAGCGCAGGAGGTGATGAACACTTCCTTCACTATGGTGTGCGGAAGCGGAATTATTCTGATGATAGCTGGTATGCTTTTTGCAAGACCTCTGCTGGTACTTTTTGGAGCATCTGAGGATGCTTTGGTTTATGCATATCCCTACATGATAATCTACCTGATCGGAACGGTTCCATCCATGATCGCCACAGGAATGAACCCGTTTATCAATGCACAGGGATACGCGACAACTGGTATGCTTTCTGTAGCGATTGGTGCAGTCGCCAATCTGATCCTGGATCCATTATTCATTTTTGTGCTTGGTTTTGGAATCAAAGGAGCAGCCATTGCGACTGTTCTTTCCCAGTTCCTATCAGCTGCTTATGTACTTCTTTTTCTTGAGAAAAGAGCGGAAATGAAAGCTCGGCTTTTGAAAAAAACAGAGCTGAAAAGCTGCAAAGAAAATGCAAAAAACATTGTCAGTCTTGGTACTGCAGGTTTCATTATGCAGCTGACAAACAGCCTGGTAACCATCTGCTGCAACAATGTTCTGGGAGTCACCGGAGGGGATGGTTACATATCGGTTATGACGATTGTATCCAGTGTACGTCAGATGGTAGAGACTCCGATCTATGCCATGAACGAAGGTACTTCCCCGATTCTCAGCTATAATTACGGAGCCAGAAGACCGAAACAGGTGCGCAAGGCAATGGTGACTCTGGCAGTGATGATCCTGGTTTATACAGCTGTTATGTGGAGCGTGATCATATTTGTTCCGGACTATCTGATCGCTGTTTTCAGCTCAGATAAGCTTCTGATAAAGGATGCAGTTCCGGCACTGAAGACCTACTTTGCAGCATTTATTTTCATGGATCTGCAGTATATCGGACAGACTGTTTTCAAGTCTTTGAACAAGAAAAAGCAGGCGATTTTTTTCTCACTTTTACGGAAGGTTTTTATCGTAGTGCCGCTGACATATCTGCTTCCTTATGGGTTTAAGATGGGAACTCACGGAGTGTTTATGGCAGAGCCGGTCTCCAATGTGATCGGGGGAAGCTTATGCATTATCACAATGCTGCTGATCGTGCTGCCGGAGTTAAAGCACATGGAGAGTAATTGCTAGAGCGTGTCCTCGCGCATTTTGCTTGGTGTTTTCCCAAAATAATCTTCAAATAAATGATAAAAATGGCTGATGTTTTCGTACCCTGTCTGGTTGGCAATCTGCTTAACCGGCAGGGTAGTTTGCTCTAATAGCTGCTGCGCATACTTCATCCGAACGTCCGTCACATATTGCTGGAAGGTTTTGCCTCTGTATTTTTTCAGAAGAAGATGGTAATAATTCCGGTGGTAGTGAAATTTGGCTTCCAGCTGGGACGTGGTGACAGTGGCGTAATTCTTCTGGATATAACGTTCCAGCTCGAATAAAAATGCTTTTTCCCGGCTTTCCTTACTGTCTGTGTGAAGCTGAATGGTATAGTCCTCGCACAAATGATGCAAAAGCCGGATCATCAGCCCTCGTTTCACCTGTTCATGTCCAGCCTCTCTTGTCAGATCTTCTTCCAAAAGGCGCTCCAGCAAAAAGTCAGCGTTAAACGTTTGTGTCTGTTTTAATTCCAGGAAATTTTGCTCCTTCTGTTGATTCCAGAGTGCGTGAAAAAGGAACTGTTTCATTTCATCTATGCCATCGTAGCTTCGAAGAAGCTTTTCCAGATAATCCGCCTGTACCTGGAGAAAAAGAACAGCGGCATTCTGGGATTCAATATAATCTGCATGTTCACAATTACAGTCAGTAATAACAAATTCGCCCTGCTCAAATCGTATTTTTTCACCAAACAGAACCTGGGTAAAGCTGCCCTCGATCACATAGAAAATTTCAACATACTCATGCTTGTGAAACCATCCAAGCCGCGGAAATTCCCTGTGAACCAGCCTTCGTCCGGCTGGGCTGATACTCCATTCTGTTCCATCCTCCTGATAGACAACCAGAAGTGTGGAAAGGGCGTCTGCGACTTTCCGGCAGTTGGCAGAGGAAAGAGAGGATTTGTTTTCATAAAAGGGCAAATCGTCATACTCGTACTGTTCTGGAATGCTCATGTAATGTTTTCGGATGTGGCAGATTCGTTCGGGTAAATCGTTGTAATAATCCATTTTGTTTCCATTCCTTCCTTAACAAAAGAATGTTGTATTGAAGTGGGATAACATCAGGGAGAAAAGGTTGTTGTTCCGGTTATTCGTGCATTTCGTCTTTGTTTCACAGTATATCATGTTATTTGGTTCTTGTCTGTGAGTGAGGGATATTTTATTATAAAAATAAAGTTAGAGTTCATTTCCAGGAAATCATAGAAAAGGAGAACCAAGTTATGCGAAATCAGAACATTGACCAGGGATGGCAGTTTAATCATGGCACATACGAGGGGCTTTACAGTGCGCCCAAGGAAAAAGAAAACCGTATAGTGAATCTTCCCCATGATTATATGATCGAAAGTGATCCCACTGAAAGCGCAGCGGCAGGTCCGGCCAGTGGTTATTATACTGCGGGTGTGGCGTGCTATACGAAATATATTATGATTCCAGAAGAATGGGAAAATGAAGAGATATATCTGCATTTTGACGGTGTAATGCTGAATGCGACGGTAGATATCAATGGCGGAAAAGCGGCGCTCCAGCACAATGGATATATCCCGTTTTCTGTAAACATTACACCCTATATTTACTTTGGAAAAAAGAACCGCGTTACGGTCACCGTGAATCCCAGCATGCAGCCAAATTCCCGCTGGTATTCCGGTGCTGGAATCTTCCGGAGCGTGGAATTATGCCATTTTCCGAAGGTTCATATTGCCAATGACGGGATTTTCGGCTACACAAAAAGCATTGATTATGACAAGCAGGGAAAACCGGAATATGCCTATCTGGAGACCGCTGTGGAAGTGCAAAATGAGACACTGGAAAACAAAATTGCAGTGGTGGAGGTTTTCCTTACCAAGGATGGCAGCGATGAGATCCTGATTACCAGGAAGCAGAAAATACAGATCAATCCCAATACCACAGAAACAGCACATCTGAAGCTTACTGTAGAGAATCCGTGTCTATGGGATATTGATACTCCGGAGCTTTACAAGCTGCATGCCAGGGTTACGGATGTGGGAATTTTTAAGACTCATTTTGTACCTGCAGATCAAACTACTTCCGATGAAACTTCCGTATTATTTGGCATCAAAACCGTAACCGCAGATGTAAATCATGGACTGCGCATTAACGGAAAAACAGTGAAATTAAAAGGTGGCTGCATTCATCACGACAATGGAATGCTTGGCGCAGTTTCCCTTTATGATTCCGAGTACCGCAAGCTGTCCGTTCTGAAATCCATTGGCTTTAATGCCATCCGGACCACTCACAATCCGCCGTCTTCTGCGCTGATGGAAGCCTGTGACCGTATCGGAATGTATGTGTTTGATGAAGCCTTTGACGCGTGGGGAATCATGAAACAGCCTGGAGATTACAACCTGTTTTTTGACACGGACTGGGAAAAAGACCTGACTGCATTTATCAAAAGAGACCGTAATCATCCCTCTGTTATTATCTGGTCAACTGGAAATGAAATTACCGAGCGTGGCGGGCTGAACAATGGATATACCGTAGCAACAAGACTGGCCGAAACAGTCAAAGGGCTGGATCCAAGCCGCCCGGTATCTAACGGAATCTGCTCTTTCTGGTGCGGTCTGGATGATGAATTGACAGAAGAAAATATGAAGAAAATCATGGGGGAAGCTGCAGATGAAAACGGCTCCTTACAGAATGAGGATGGAAATGCTTCTGCGCAAAATGTGGGGGAAAGTGGCTCTGTGCAGAATGTAAATGAAAGCAGTTCCCTGCAAAATGCCGATGGCGGAAAAGATGACACCAGTTGGGAGGAATATTCTGAGGCATTTACCAACGGTCTTGACATTGTAGGCTACAACTACATGGAAGATAAATATCCTCTGGATCACGAAATGTTCCCGGAACGAGTAATTTTAGGCTCAGAAAACTATCCAAATGAGATAGGAATCCGCTGGCCAATGGTAGAAAGCACCCCATATGTGATCGGAGATTTCACCTGGACTGCATATGATTATATCGGGGAGGCGGGCATTGGCAAATCCGTGTTCCTCGATGCGGATGATCCTCTTCTGAAAGAAGGTCCATATGCATTAATGTCTCACACTTCTTCTTATTCATGGCGTCTTGCCAATGATGCGGATGTGGATATTAACGGAAGAATTCTTCCACAGGGAGCCTACAGAAGCGTTGTTTGGGGAAGCAAAGAGACTTATCTTTATTCCTATGATCCGTCTGTTTTTGGAAAAACAGAGCTGATCAGCCGCTGGGGATTTACGGATGTAAAGAAAAGCTGGAACTGGAAAAATGCAGAAAATTCATCGGTACAGGTGGCGGTTTTTTCCAATGGTAATACTGTGGAAATCTTGCAAAACGGTGCTTCTGTAGCAACCTGCAAAGCTGGTGAAAGACTGGCTGCCGGATTACCGGAATCCTTCCTTTTTGATGTGAAATACGTTCCTGGAAAATTGGAAGCAGTTAGCTATAAGGACGGCGAAATCCTTTCCAGAGACACGTTGGAAACCACCGGCGCAGCTAAGAAAATCCAGCTTCATCCAGAGAAAACCACACTGACAGCGGATGGACACAGCGCAGTTTATGTGGGCATTGAACTGGTGGATGAGGAAGGAAGACATGTGCCGGATGAGGATATAAAGGTAACCGGAAGCATTGTAACAACTGCAAATTGTGAGAATTCTGTAAGTGATGGGCTGGCTAAAACTGCGGAGACATCTGCTAGATCTGCGGCATATCTGGCAGCCTTTGGTTCCGCAAATCCGGTAACGGCGGAGAATTATACCAAGGGAACATTTACCACCTATAAGGGTTATGCAATGGCGATTATCCGTGGCGGTTATGCAGCAGGAAGCTGCACACTGAAGATAAGTGCAGAGGGACTTGAGGACGCGGCAGTAACATTAAATATAACAGAAATGACAAAATAAGATGATGCCAGGGACGATAGAATTATTGTTCCTGGCATCTTTACTGGAAGATAGTAAAAAGGGCTTTAAATGTACAATTTTTTGTGTGAAAAATTGCAAAAGAAAGATTCGCATAATTCAAAATATTTTTTTATGAAAATTTGTACAAGGGAATCAGAAAAAGTGGCATTGATGTTGTCGGTTATAAAAATGTACAATAATAACAGTTTTCCAATAATATATTAGAAAGGCAGATTATAAAAATGAAGCAGATATACAATCCTTATTTACCACTAGATGAATACGTACCAGACGGCGAACCTCATTTATTTGACGGACGGGTTTACATTTATGGTTCCCATGATCTGGCTGGCGGAGAGGCTTATTGTCTGGGTGATTATGTGACATGGTCAGCACCGGAGAATGACCTGACAGACTGGAGATACGAAGGCGTAATCTACAGAAAGGATCAGGATCCTTCAAATAAAGAAATGCACAGAGAAATCTGGGCACCGGATGTGGCGAAAGGAACGGACGGAAAATATTATCTGTTTTACTGTCTGGCCTTTTATCCTGAAATCGGTGTGGCAGTCAGCGATTCCCCGGCAGGCCCTTTTGAGTTTTATGGACATATTCATTACCCGGAAAATATAAAAAACGGAAAGACACTTTCGGAACATTTACCATTTGATCCGGCAGTACTTGTAGATGACGATGGAAAGGTATTTCTTTATTACGGCTTCAGCCCGGCTGTTCCGCTGAAAAAAGAGGGGGAAGATGGCGATATTGAAGGTGCCGAAAAGCTGGAATTCAGCGAAGGAGCTATGGTAGCTGAACTGGAAAGCGACATGCTGACGCTGAAAGAAGAGCCTCACATGATGATTCCAGGAGGACTGAAGGAAGGCGGAACCAGCTTCGAAGGTCATGGCTTTTTCGAGGCTTCTTCTATGAGAAAAGTAGGTGAAAAATACTATTTCGTATATTCCAGTAAATTAAGCCATGAACTGTGTTATGCAGTCAGCGACTATCCCGACAGAGAATTTACTTTCGGAGGCACTTTAATTTCTAACGGTGATATCGGATATGAGGGAAATCAGGAACCACATAATATGATGGGAAATAATCATGGCGGAATGGTGAAAGCAAATGGTCAGTGGTACATTTTTTATCATAGACAGACTCACGGAACAGAGAGCTCCAGACAGGGCTGCGCAGAAAAAATAACCATCCAGGAAGACGGCAGCATTAAACAGGTTGAAATGACCAGCTGTGGACTGAACAAGGGAGGGCTGTCTGATAAAGGTACTTATCCGGCAGCAATTGCATGTAATCTCATGGGCAAGGATTCCATTGGAAAAATCACTTATGGAGCATCTTTGAAAGACACACAGCCATATATTTTTGAAGAGAATAACGATCTTCATTATATTGCCAATATTGGTGACGGAGTGGTTGTAGGCTATAAATATTTTGCTGTTGAAAAGCTGTCGAAGGTTGTTCTGTGTTTAAGAGGTGATGCAGAAGGTGAAATTAAAGTAAGCGCAGATCTGGCTGGGAAAAGTGAACTTGGCAGCAGTAGATTTAAGCTGCAAGGTAAGGAATGGAATACGGTGGAAATTCCAGTAAAAGCAGAAACAGGAAAAACAGGATTGTTCTTTAGATTTGCTATAGATGGAACTGTGGAATTTAAGGAATTCACATTGAGTTAAGACTGTAATCAGTTAAATCGGGATTGTTATCTAAATAACACTGCCATGTAAACAATAAACATTTGTATAGAGCAAAAAGTTTCTTTGTGTACATCCATTCCTACATAAACTGTGTTATAATTTATTTGATGACCTCCATTTGTATGTGGTAATCCCTGTTGCTATTGATATTTTCAATTTATAGTATACAGGTAAATACACGAATCTGCAAAACGGAGGTCATTAAATATTGTCTAAATGACATTGACAATATAGTTATCTGGAAAGATATTATGGGGGATATTCAAATGATTAGCATTGCAGTGTTAGAAGATGAAGATGAGTTTGCGAAAACTTTGATGGGACATATTCATCAATATAGTATTGAAATGAATATACCGATAGAGGTCGAAAGATTCTATGATGGAATGAGTTTTCTGGATGAATATTCAGAAAAATACCAGATTGTCTTTATGGATATTGCCATGCCGAATATGAATGGAATGGAGACAGCAGAAAAACTGCGTAAAATTGATAAAGAAGTATGTCTTATTTTTGTTACAAGCTTGGCACAATATGCGATTCGTGGATATGAGGTTTCTGCCCTGGATTTTATTGTGAAGCCGGTAAGCTATGAATTATTTAAAATCCGAATGGAGAGAGCAATCTCGTTGGTTCACAAAACCGATTATTATACGATAAAGACTGCAGATGGGATAAGAAAAATTAATATCAATAATCTGATGTATATAGAAAGTAATAAACATTATCTTTATTTTCATACAACAAAGGACGTCTGCAGAATGCGAGGAACGATGAAAGAAATAAGTGAATCTTTTGAAAACAAAAGCTTTGCGTTTATAAGTGGTTCGTTGCTGGTAAATCTTTCTTATGTAGAAGAAATGTATGGGAATACTATTAAGATTGGAGAAGAAATATTATCTATAGCAAGAATGTATAAGATGAAGTTCAGAGAAAAATTAGCTGGATATCTTGGGGGAATATTCTAATGAATTGGAAAAGCTTGTTCGAAATCAATATTTATCATGGCTACATTTTTCAAATTTTACTGGCAGAGATTTTGTTCACATTTAAATTGAAACGCAGATCACATTTTTGGATAAGGGCAATTGTTGGATGCGTGGTTTATTGCTTTTTATCTATAATCATTCCTAATTTTATTGCCCGGTATACATCAGGCCTTTTTTCAATGATTATTTTTTTGCTTTCTGTTGGCTTGTGTGAAGCTTGTTTTAATAGCGGATTTAGAAACATTATTTTTTGTTGTGTAGGTGCACAGTTGACACAGAACCTGTCTTATAATATTGAAAATCTGATTTATCTGCCATTTGCAGAAAAAATTTCATATTGGGGATGGTTTTTAATATCAGTCGTAACAACATTTATCGTGTATATTGTATGCTATTTTCTCTTTGCAAGAAGACTAAACAGTGAACAACCAGCAGGTGAAAGAGGTGTAGGAGTATATTTGTTTTCTCTAACTACGGCATTATTTGCATACTTGATGCAATATTTAATGCAGCTTTATAAAATCGATGTCATCTGGGTGACACGTCCCCCGCTAATTCTTTGCTGTATTTTTGGATTATGTGTACAATTCGAATGGTTTGCATTGGAAAATAGAAGAGCAGAAAATATTTTTCTGGAACGTATGTTAGAAAAGGAAAAACGTCAATATGAGATAACAAAGACCAGTATGGATTTGATAAATATGAAAGCGCATGACCTGAAGCATCAAATTACAAGAATTAGGAGCATGAAAAATGCGCAGGATGATGAACTGGATAAAATTGAAAATGTGATCGATCAATATGAAATGAGCAGTATGACGGGAAATAGAACTTTGGATGTGATATTAGCCGAAAAAACGATGTTATGCAGAAAACACAATATCCAGATGACCATTATGGCGGATGGAAAGGCATTGGAATTTATGAGCACTGCCGATATAGCAGCATTGTTTGGAAATGCATTGGATAATGCAATAGAGTGTGAATACACGATTGAAGATAAAGAAAAAAGATGCATAACACTGGATATACATAAAAAGGGAAATATGCTGATTATACGTCTGGAGAATTATTGTCAGAATGAATTGAAAGCAGATACAAATTTTCCAGAGACATCAAAGAAAGATAAATATAATCATGGATTTGGACTAAAAAGTATTCATTATATAGCAGAAAAGTATGACGGTGTTGTCAAAATCGGCGTGAAGAATAATATATTTATTCTTTCCATACTCTTTCAAGTGCAATAGAAGACAAGATTTGCCAAATCGGTGAGAATATTTGCCAGAGCGAAAATTTGATATCCTTTCATGGTAAAGTAAGGAAAATAAACATGAAGGGAGAAGAATTTTCATGAAAAAGAAACACATAGGAAGATGGCAGCGTAGTTCTATCGCTGTACTCAGCATTCTGTTAGCAGCCAGCTCAGGTCTGACTGCTGGTGCTGTTTCATACAAATCTTTGATTTGCACTGCAATTGGGGGAGATATGTATAAAACAGTTGACAAGCAGCACTCTGAACCAGTTGTTCCTTATCCAACAAATGGAGAAAGCTTAGAAGAATGGAAGCAGGAAGCAGATGCTCTTGTAGAAGAGGTAGAGTCAGAAGGAATTGTATTGCTGAAAAACGAAGGAGAAGTGCTTCCACTTGCAAAGGGAAACAAACTCTCTTTATTTAGCAGATCTTCTGTTGACCTGGTATTAGGAGGTACGGGAGCAGGAGGAATAGATCCTTCCAAGACGGTTGATCTGAAAACTGCGCTGGAAGAAGATGGAGAATTTGAAGTAAATAATACACTCTGGGATTTTTATAAAACATATGATGGAAAAGATGGCTATATCCGTAGCAACGGAAGTTATTCAGGGGCATTACCGGAAGATATTTTTACAGCAGAGGTCCCACAAAGCGAATATACAGATGCAGTAAAAGCTTCTTATGCAGATTATAACGATGCAGCAGTTGTTGTGATCTCAAGAGTTGGCGGAGAAGGATCCGATATGCCGGCGGGAGATTTTGGAGACGGAACAAAATATCTGGCATTGCAAGAGCAGGAAAAGGAATTGTTGCGTTCTATTCAGGAATCAGGACAATTCAAAAAAACGATTGTATTGCTCAATTCTTCAAATGCACTGGAACTTGGATGGATGGATCAGAAAGAATATGGAGTGGATGCATGCTTATGGATCGGTGGAGTTGGTCAGAGCGGTGCAAGAGCAGTTGCTGATGTACTGGCAGGAAAAATAAATCCATCTGGTCATTTGGTAGATACCTATGCAGCAGATTCATTTTCATCTCCAGCAATGCAGAACTTTGGTGATTATACATATTCAAATGCAGATGAAATTGAAAAACAGATTGGTGGACAGAACAGTGGTACGAAATATGTTGTCTATCGTGAGGGAATTTATGTTGGCTATCGGTATTATGAAACACGATATGCAGACAGTGTGATTGATCCGGAAGGTACAAATGCAACATCTTCAGCAGGAGCCTATGTCGGGGAAACATGGAATTATGGAGATGAAGTGTGTTATCCATTTGGATATGGATTAAGTTATGGTACAAAAGATGGTCAGCCATTTGAACAGAAATTGGTTTCTGCAAAGGTAACAGAAGACGGCTTTGAAGCTGAAGTAAAAGTTACAAATACTGGAGATATGGCAGGAAAAAGTACTGTTCAGCTTTATGCACAGCAGCCATATAAAACAGGTGGAATTGAAAAGTCCGCAGTTCAGCTTGTTGGATTCGAAAAAACAGATGTTTTAGAGCCTGGCAAGTCAGAGACAGTTACGATTACAGCAGATAAAGAAGACTATTCCAGTTATGATTATAAAGAAGAAAAGACATATGTGCTGGATAGTGGCGATTACTATTTTGCAATTGGTAACAATGTGCATGATGCATTAAATAATATTCTTGCAGCGCAGGGCATGACAACCCAAAATGGCATGGATGAAGAAGGCGATGCTTCAGCTGTTTATCAGTGGAATCAGGCAGAAAAAGAGCTCTTATCCACTGCAGTATCCGGAGCGGAAATCACTAATCAGTTCGACAATGCATCTCTGGAATATTATGGACAGGAAACAGGATACCTTACAAGAAGTGATTGGAATACATTTCCGGAAAGTTATACGGATCTTGCTGCAACAAATGAAATGATGGCAGATATTGATGCTCAGGGAAGCTATGAAAGCAGTGGGCTTGTAGATAAAGATATTACAACAGGAAAAGATAATGAAATTGCCTTTGCATCTATGAATGGAGCGGATTTTAATGATGAAAGATGGGATACATTGTTAGATGAGCTTACCGTTGAAGATATGGTGAAAATGGTAACTGGATCCGGACTTTCTACCATACCATCCGTTTCATATCCAAGTATGTTTATGAAAGATGGTCCGCAGGGAAATAATATGAGAAGTTATGTTGAAGACGGAACATCTGCAACAGGATTCTGTGGGGAAGTAGTCCGGGCAAGTACATTTAATAAGGATCTGATTCGCAGGGCTGGAGACGCAATGGGTGAAGACTGGCTGAGAACGGATACAGAGGGTGCGTATACACCAGCAGTTAATATACATAGAACACCATATGCAGGACGTAATTTCGAGTACTATTCAGAAGATGGATTCTTAGCAGGTGAGCTTGCTAATGAGGAAGTTATTGGAATGCAGGAAAAAGGTGCCATCTGCTATATTAAACATTTTGTAATGAATGACCAGGAAACAAACCGTATAGGTATCTGTACATTCTCAAACGAACAGGCAATCCGTGAGATTTATTTAAAAGCATTTGAAAAAGCATTTGTTGAAGGAAAGACAAAAGGAACAATGGGTTCATTTAACAGAATTGGCTGTACATGGAGTGGGGCACATTCTGGATTGATGACGGGAATTGTACGTGGAGAATGGGGATCAACAGCAATTGTTGATACAGATATTGCGATTAATACTTCACTTCAGAATGTGGAAGCTGGATTAACAGCAGGAACAAATATGTGGGCAACATCTGGAAGCTCATTCTATGATTACACAATAGAAAAAGCAAAGAAAGATGGCGATTTGCTGGCGAAACTGAGAGAGTCTTGTCATATAATTCTTTATAATGTGGCAAACAGCTCTGGCGTGAATAATCTTTCACCAACGGCACAGATTAAAAATGCAATGCCATATTGGCAGAAGATTCTGACTGCTATTATAGCTGTATTAGCAGCTCTTGATGTGTTGGCAGCAGTATCATTGATTTATACGAGCAGAAAGAAAGTGAGTGAAGAAGGAGTATGAAAAATATCGGATTTTGTAAAGCGAAAGTGCTAAATCTTATCGTAGTAATTCTTGCAATTGCAACTTGTATTGTATATGGGATGGCAGATGCAAAAGTAAATTCTCCTTTTATTATTGCAATGTTTGCAGTTGCGGCAATCGTGGAATTGATATTATGTGTAAAAACATTTCCATATGTTGAGTATATACCGTTTCTATGCATATTAATTGGAATGGCTGCATTTATAAAACTTGCATTTGATGAAATTGGTGATGTACTTTCCAAGATTAATATGAACGGATTAAGTTCTTCATGGATCGCAAGTGCAGTGTTAATTGTAGCGACTGTAATCGCAGCAGCTGTTTCTACTGTGTTTGTAAAAGAAAATTAGGAAGGCATAAATATAATGCATGAGAATGAAAAAAAGGAAATCGGAAAGTATCGGATATTGGAACTGGTATTTTTGCTGGCTATCCTGGTTATCGGTGTTATTCATATAATACGTTATATTTTGCTCGGATCACTTATTCCATTGCTTACTATATGTATAATTGAAATTTTATTCCTTTGCATATCATATACAGCATGGAAAACAGGAATTTTGTGCCTGTATTTTCCTATTGCGGTTGCAGGAGTTATACTGTTTTTTACAACTAATAATTTTGAAACAACAATGTTCAATGTGTTTTTCCTGATTCAAGCAATTTTTTCAGGTATTGCTGTTCTGGCTGGTATTATCAGTATAATAACAAAAAGAATACGAATACGGAAACCGTCAATAGCAATTTTGCTGGTAGCAGCTATCCTATTATGTGGAGCATTAGGAGGATGGATTGGAAATACGGTAAAAGCGAAGAATGTGACACATGCAGCAGGAAAGTCTATTTGGGCAGTGCCAGAACAGTATGACGCACAGATGTGTGATCAACAGGGAACTGTAGAAGAAATTACTTATCAGACAAAAGCATATGCAACGGATAAAAGAATTGTAGAGAAAAAAGCATTGGTATATCTCCCATATGGCTATGATGAAAGTGAGTCATACAATATTCTCTACCTTATGCATGGCACAGGGGATGATGAAGAATACTGGTTAAAGACAAATGACCAGAATAAAAAAATGATTGATTGGATGATCTATCGGGGAGATATCAATCCACTTATTATTGTTACGCCAACATTTTATGTAGAAAATGATTGTAGCGATGGGTTAGATCCGTTGACTTATTCTTTTAAAGAGGAATTACGAAACGATCTGATGCCGACAGTAGAAAAGAAATATGCAACATATGCTGAAGAATGTACGGATGCAGGATTTAAAGATAGTCGGGATCACAGAGCATTTGCAGGACTATCCCGTGGAGCAGTGACAATGTATCACTCAGTATTATGTGGAAGTCTGGACTATTTTTCGTGGTTTGGAGCATTTAGTGGAAGCAGAACGACTGCGGAGTATTTAAAAAAAACGATACAAAATGAAGAATTTCGTGACTATTCTATTCATTATCTCTATGTATCCAGTGGAAATTTTGATTTCGCTTTGCCAGGACAGATTCAGGATTATAAGAATCTGATGAGAATAGAACCAAGATTATCAGAAGGAGTGAATACATCATTTGATATCTATCCGATGAGATATCATTCCATTGGTTCCTGGCATCTTGCACTTTATAATTTCCTACAGAAGATTTTTTAAAGCTTTTCTGGCCCTTTTCGGGTAGCACTGCTCTGGTAATAAGGTATTTATCCGGCAGCAATTGCATGTAATCTTATGGGCAATAAAGAGAATTAAGAAAGTGAAAAGATAAGAACAGAAAGAGCCATAAATTAAAAACTATAAAATCAGAGCATAAAAAAAGGCTGTAAATCGGTGCAAATCTCTTATTTCAGAATACATAAAAGAGCGGCATCATCCGGTTTACAGCCTTTTTATATTATGGTGAAAGATTTTTTCTTTATCACACCGGCCTCAACTCCGCAAACCGGATTTCAAACGGTTCCAACTGTGCAGTATAAGTAAGTGTATGCTTCTCCGTAAAAAGCCGGCTCTGGTGAAATCCCGGAACACACAGTCCACGCAGCAGATCCGTATCCTGAGGGGAAAGGGGAATGGCACCCATTTCCAGCCAGATGTCATAAGCATTTCCATGATGTCGATTTACAAAATATTCTTTCACATTGTAATTGCCATTAGCAATGTCGGTCAATTGCAGGAAAACATCCAGGTCTTTGGTAGTATCAAAAGCGGTATAGCGGTTTGTCTCTGTAATATCAAATAGTTCTCCAGAAGCGAAAAGATCGCCATAATGAATATAATGATAAGTGATGATCTGGTAACAGTCCCCTTTTCTGGTGATAAAATAGCCATCTCCTGCAGCAATCAATTCATCCCCCAGCATATTGGCAAAATAAAATACATAGAATACACCCTTGCGCAGACCGCAGCTGGTATAAATGCCAAGCCCGCCATGGAACTGATTGGGCGGGAGTGGATTTTCCCGGATCAGGTCGGTAAGGCTCCAATAGCAGAAGGAATCCAGCCTGTCATAATTTTTCAGCAGATTTTTCATAATATAACAGGTCTTGAAACTGGTATCACTGATCAGATTGCGGTGTGACATGGTGAAATTCCATTCAGTCATATAAACCGGTTTATCCTGGACACCCAGTGTTTTAAAAATCTTTTTGATTCCGCCGATGAAAAGGCTGAAGTCATCGGTGGCCTTCGGGAAACAGGAGGCTGTAGCTTTGGTAAGGAAAAAATCATCACTGGAGGTTGGAAGGATGATATCTGCATAATAATGAATATTCATAAAGTCCGGCATACAGCTTTGTTCCCTGCACCAGCCTATAAAGCGGTAGATCCAGTCTGCATTTCCAAGGTTTTCGATATACAACATGGAGGGACTGCCGAACTGGATTTCCGGGCAGAGGCGTTTCACGGTGTCATAGGTATGCTTATAAAATCGGAAAAATAAAGCATCATCTCCAAATCCAAACATCTTCTTAGAGGTAACAGGCTCATTCCACACAGTAAAAGGCCATTGCTTCACTTCCTCCAGCGTGTAACGGCTGATAAGGTGCCGGGTAAAATCGTCGATTAAAGAATCCCATTCTTTCATATCAGCTGGCGGACTGGTGATAAAAGGACAGTAACAAATGGTTTTGTCAGGATCGGCGGCAAGCTCCTTTGGCATGAAGGAAAGCTGAATCAAGGGTTTCAGTCCGATGGAAAGCAGGAAATCCAGAACCTGGTCAACCAGAGTATAGGTAAAACGGAGCTCCTGCCCTACACGGCTTACTACCATCATGTCATCGGAAAGAATCCCGTGAAATTTTACATACTTAAAACCAACGTTCTTTTGCAGATCTATGAGCATTTCCTGGATATTCCGATCCAGCAGTTCCGCTGCACGTCCCACACTGGTAAAGGTTTTGAAGGTATGGTGAAGGTGCGAGATTGATTCTGTAACCCGGATATCTGAGACCGAAATCTCTTTATGTACAGCAGAAGGCATAGAGTGGGCAGACAGATCGTTGGTTGACAGATATCTGGTAAGCTTCTGCAGGTAGTTACTTGGCTCAAGAAGCAGATAATTAATATCGCTGCCCGCAGTTTTTGCTGTCGGATTCTGAGCCTGCTGTTTCCGGAAAGCACTTGGCAGCATCTGGTATTGTTTTTTAAAGGTTCGGATAAAAGCATGGGATTCTGTAAAGCCATTTCGCATGGCAATGGTTTCTATGGAATCTTTTGTTGAGATCAGATCACTTACAGCGTGCTCCAGTTTTATACTGTTGTAATACTGGGTAAACTTGACTCCCATATATTTGTCGAAAAACTGGGAAAGGTAAGGCACAGAAAGGTTTTCCATGGCTGCAAGGTCACTGAGGGAAAAGTTTTCCGCATAATGCTCATTAATATAATTGATGATACGGGTAAGACGCTCCATGTATTTCTGCTGCTTCTGCAAGGTTTCAGAGGCATTGGACTTAAAGTTCTCCAGAAGCTGGGAAACCAGATAGTAGCTGAGTGAATAATTCAGGTAGTCGGTTCCGTCAGAGTGATAGGAGTTTGCCTGGATCAGGGAAGCTATGGCGAAGCGGATATTGGCATATCGCTTGAAATCAGGGTTGGTGGCGCTGTTGCAGTCAAAAATAATAGAAGTTAGGTCTGACTGAAACTGGTTGAACAGGGAGAGCTTGATCTGAACTGCGATCATGACTGCCCCTGTTTCAGAATATATTTCGTGAATGCTGTTAGAGTTAATGAGGATCACGTCCTCATCCTTCAGTTTCCAGGTATTTCCGTCTACGGTGATAATGATATTTCCCTCCAACACCATCAGCAGTTCCAGGCTGGAGTGCCAGTGTTTGGTAACGGAGCCAAGCTTGTGGATAAATATTTTCAGAGGGATATGTGAACCGAATTCAATGATTTCGTGACGCTCGTCTAACATGGGAATCTCCTTTTTTATTTATTGATGCTACGGATTGTTTTGCAGCTATGCTGTTCCAAAGTTCAAAAGCTTTATCGTGCAAGCACGAACAGCTTTTTGACCTTTGGACCCTGGCATTATAATTATTATGATATACGTAATTTGAAATGTAAATAAAAAAATGTACATTTTTTAACCTGAAAAATTAAAATCCATGTATTATTGAAGAAAATTTATGATTTTATGAAAAAATGTACTATCCAATATGAAAAAGTAGCCTTGAAGCAGTCTCTTTCAAAAAGGTACAATATAACCATGAAAGGAAACAGACCAAGGAATGGAAATTTCGGAGGAAACTATGGAAAAAGAATTACTGATTGAAGTAAAAAATATGACCAAGTTTTTCGGACCGACCCAGGCTCTGAAAGGAGTAAACCTGAAGTTCTACCGCGGAGAGATTCGTGGACTAATCGGGGAGAACGGAAGCGGAAAGTCTACAGTTACTTCAATTATTGCAGGAATGCAGGCTGCCAGCGGCGGTGAAATGATTTACAAAGGACAAAGCTGGAAACCTGGCAATATGGTGGAAGCCCAGAAGGCCGGAATCAGCATGGTACTTCAGGAAGCAAACACCATACCGGATTGTACAGTGGCCGAGAACCTGCTGGCTGGACGGTTTGATGAATTTTCAAAATTTGGATTTGTGAGCATGAAAAAAGCAAATGAAGAGGCAGAGAGAATGCTTCAGAAATTTGGCATCACAAATATTCATGTGAAGGACAGCATTAACAAGCTTACATTCGAGGACAGAAAGCTGATCGAAATTGTCCGCTGCGTATCCGATGAAACAGAGGTTTTCGTGGTGGATGAAACAACAACAGCACTTTCCTTGGAGGGACGCCAGATTCTGTATAAGCTGATTCATGAGATGAAAGACAGAGGAAAATCTGTAATCTTCATTTCCCATGATATGGATGAAATCCTGGAGCAGTGTACAGACCTGACTGTTTTACGAGATGGAAACATCATCGGTCATCTGAACCGGAAAGAAATGGACGCACCGAATGCGGTACAGAGAATCAGGTACATGATGGTCGGAAGGGAAATCGGAGAGGCCTATTACCGTGAAGATTATGATACCAGCCACAGCGATGCGGTTGCGCTGGAACTGAAGAATATTTCTTTTGGTCCAATTAAGAATTTTTCCCTTACCTTACATAAAGGTGAAATCATCGGTTTCGGCGGCTTATCCGGATGCGGAATGCATGAGGTAGGCCGGGCGGCTTTCGGACTTGAGAAACTGGAATCCGGAAGTGTGGTGCGAAATGGAAAAGAGATTAAGACCTGTTTACAGGCAATCGAATCTGGAATTGGTTATATTTCCAAAAACCGTGATAAAGAGGCTCTGATCCTGGAGGGTTCCATCCAGGAAAATATCGTACTTCCGCTGCTTCCGTCTCTGGAGCATGGAACCTTCGTCAATCCGGCAGCTGAGAAGAACAGTGCAGATAAAGAAATCGATTCCTTCCGGATCAAATGTAACAGTGGAAAACAGTGGGTCAGCACCCTGAGCGGTGGAAATAAGCAGAAGGTTTCTTTTGCCAAGTGGACAGCAAGAGGGTCTGAGGTACTGATCATGGACTGCCCTACCCGAGGCGTTGATATTGGGGTCAAACAATCCATGTATGCGCTGATCGCGAAAATGAAAAAAGAAGGAAAAGCAATCATTCTGATCAGCGAAGAGATGGCAGAGCTGATCGGTATGGCTGATAAGATCATTATCATGAAAGATTTCGTAAAAACTGGCGAAGTAATGCGTTCTCCTGAACTGAAGGAGACAGACATTATTGAGTATGTAATATAAGGAGGCAAAAGAAGTGGGAAAAGATAAAAGTAAAACAGCCTCCTGGCTGAAAACACATATTTATGATGTTGCTGCTTACGCAGGACTTGCGATTACCGTAATTCTCTTTCTGATCTTCAGTGGAGATAAGCTGATGTATAATGCGACAACTGTATTACAGACAGTTGCCCCATATGCGATCATTTCCCTGGGTTCGGTATTTGTTTACTCTATGGGATTTATGGACGTCAGTGTAGGACAGCAGGTTGGTGTATATGCCATTTTGTACATACTGATTTCCAATAAAATGGGTGGAACTACAAAGGGAGTAGTTGTTGCATTTATAGTAGTTCTTGCAATTGCCCTTGCATGCGGTGCATTTAACGGTGCCGTTGCAGTATGGCTGGGACTTCCCTCTATCGTAACTTCCCTGTTCCTGATGTTCTTCTTCACCGGAGCACAGCTGCTTCTGATGGAAGGAACAGGAAATACCAGTATTTCCATCCAGGCGAAGATCAAGCCTATGGACAGGAACGAGTACACGATCATGCTGATCATAGCAATTGTGGTTGTAGCACTTCTGGTTGGTTATTTCTTCAAATATACAAAATTTGGAAAATATACCAAAGCAATCGGTGCGAACGAGGTGGTAGCAGAGCAGTCTGGTGTAAATACCACGAAATGGAAAGTATTTGCTTATATGGCGTTTGGAGCTACTGTTGCAATTGGTTCTTTTATCATGCTGACCCGTACCGGCAGCGCAGGAAAAGGAACTGGAACTGGTTTCGCAATGGACGTTATGATCTGTCTGATCCTTGGCGGAATGCCTCTTTCAGGAGGAATGAAATCCAAAGTCAGCAGTGCACTGATTGGAACTTTTACTTATGTACTTCTCAGCAATGACCTTACAACCATGGGAGTTGACCTGAACATGATCAATTTCCTGAAAGCAGTTATTTTTATCATTATTGTTATGATTACATGCCGGAAACGGGATGGTGTGCTTCCGAGATGATGCAAAAAATATAACAAAATATAACAATTTTTAAGGAGGATTTGTCAAATGAAAACATCCAAAAAACTTATGGCACTTGCGTTAGCAGGAACAATGGCCGCTTCTTCTCTTAGCATGGTATCTGTATCCGCAGAACCGAAGAAAGCCACAATTGGCGTATGCTTCTATCAGGATACAGGAAAAGCTGTAGATGCTACAAAGGCATTTCTGGAATCTCTGTCTGACACATTAAATGTAGAATTTAAGTATGGTACTTTTACACAGACAGATGAAGCTGCAAACCTGACAAAAGTACAGGAGTTGATCGCTTCTGGTGTAGACGGAATTATCGGCACTATGGATCTTGGAACACAGTCTATTCTTTCTGAGTGCGAAGCAGCAGGCGTTTATTATGGAGGATATCTCTGTGATTTTGATACTTCCTACACAAATGCATATGATGATGTGTTTGGAAATCCAAACTTCGTTGGAACCGTAACAGACGGACATAATCCAGATGATGTCTGCGTTGGAACTCAGTTCTTTGACAGCTTGATCGAATATAATGAGAGCCATGCAGATGCTCCACTTACACATGTATCAATGGCTATTTTTCCATCATGGGCATTCCCGGCACAGGCAACTGCTGCGGATCAGTTCGTTGCAACTGTGGATGAATATAACAAGACAGCAGAGACTCCGATTACAGTAGATCCACTTGATGAGGAAGTTGACGTCCTGAACTTTGCACCGCTTGACAGCACCTATTTCTCCAAACATCCTGACACACAGGCAATCATGAGCTTCGCAGCAGGAACAAGCTTCGTATATCCTACAATGGTTTCTGCAGGTGTGGATTCTGATATCAAGCTGTTTACAACTGGATATGAAGGCGGTGAGGAAAGCAATTTTGGTTCTGCAGGAAACCAGACCTACCAGCAGGTTATAGTTACAGGAGTTGAGACAATTGTTTATCCGCTTGTACTGCTGTTAAACAAGATCAATGAGACTGAGTTTGTTGATATGCCGGAAAAAGCAGAGAGAATCAGCACAGAGCAGTATATTGTAAACAGTGATGAGGATATGGAACTTTTTGTAAATTCTCTTTACACCACTGCTGATGTATCCGCTGCAGCATATACACCAGAGGATGTTCTGAACATGACAGCATTTGGAAATCCGGACGCAACATATGCAGATCTTGTAAGTGCAGTACAGTGTCTGACCTACTAAGACAAAGTTAAGCAAACGATTGGAGTATGCTATGAAAGCTGTAAAAAAAGTATTATTGTCACTGGTTTTTCCAGTGCTGATGTTTGTGGTGATGCTTGTCATCACCATGAACAGCGATAAATGTATTGTAAACGGACGTAATATTTTCCTTGGAAAAGATTTGGTCAAGCAGGTTGTGATTAACAGCTGTATGACAGTTTGTGTGGCGCTTGCCATCTGGCTGCAGCTGAAAAATGGACGCTTTGATTTTTCCGGCGGTGCATCCATGGTTCTTGCAGCAATCGGTGCAGGATATGTGGGACAGCATACCGGAAGCATGTGGGCTGCATTTGCTACAGCAATCGCCCTGGGTGTGGTCCTTTCCATGGGAACTGCAATTGTCTATATTGTGGGAAGACTGCCGATCATTATCTGTACCATTGGAATGACACTTTTATATGAGTCTCTGACATATCTGTTATTTGGAGGTCAGGGAATCCGCGGATTTTATTCCACTCCTGCACTTTCCCAAATGGGACGTATGCCGCTGGTCCTTCTTCCGGCAGTGCTGGCAATGATACTTTTTGTAGTGTATACCTACTTTACAGCTTCCGGACGCAGGGGAAAGATTCTTGCAAACAATCAGAGTGCCGGTGTAAATATCGGAATCAATGAAAATAAAAACGTATTTGTTTCTTATATTTTCTCCGGACTGATCATCGGACTTGCAGCAATCGTCTATATTTCACAGAATGATGTCACACCACAATCCGGACTTGCAACTTCTTCCATCATGTTTTCCTATATCGTTCCGGTATTTATGGGAACCTTTATCGGACTGGCAAGCAATGATGTGATCGGAATCGCAATCGCAGCAATTGGAATGGAAATCCTGAATTATGGTCTGAACTGTCTGAACCTGGGAGCTGGCGGATGGCAGCAGATCATCATGGGAATCTTCGTACTGGGATTCTATACATTCTCTTCCCAGTCTGGAAGAATAGCAGCTTTCTTTGAAAAAAGAAAAGCAGTAAGAGCATAAAAAAAGAAATGAGATACTGTTGCAAATGGAGATGCGGACGGAATAAGCGAGCTTCTGTTTGCAGCAGTTCTTTTTTTGTAAATTTCCATTATTAAAGAAAAGGATGAAAAATTATGATCGATATAAAGGCAGTACCATTTAACCTGGATGATGAAGGGGTGAAATGGGTAGAAGAGACAAAGAAAGCAATGACTCTGGAAGAGAAAATCGGACAGCTGATGGTTCCTATCGGCTATTCTGCTGATCTTGGCTATTTGCAGCACGTAATGCTGGATCATCATATCGGCGGTATTTTGTACCGCTGTGGGGAAAGTGAAGAAATGCAGGCTTGTCACAGATGGCTTCAGGAGCACAGCAAAATCCCGCTTTTTATTGCTGCAAACCTGGAAGCTGGCGGTGACGGAATCGCTGTAGATGGAACCTCTTTTGGAAAACAGATGGAAGTGGCTGCGACTGGTGATCCTGAGCAGGCATACCGTCTTGGCAAGATTTCCTGCTCCGAAGGAAAAGCAGTAGGCTGTAACTGGGCATTTGCCCCGGTAGTGGACATTGACAGAAACTGGAGAAACCCGATTACAAATGTGCGTACCTATGGAGCGGATCCGGAGTTTGTCCTGAAATGCGGTCTGGCATACAAACGTGGTGCGGATGAGGAAAATGTAGCAGTTTCCATCAAGCATTTCCCTGGAGATGGCTGTGATGAAGTAGACCAGCATATTTTGACAAGTGTAAATAATCTTTCCTGCGAAGAGTGGGATGAAACATACGGAAAAATTTATAAAGGCCTGATTGATGACGGGGCATTGACCGTTATGGTAGGACATATTGCCCAGCCAGCTTACCAGAAACATTTCAATCCGGATTTCCCGGATAAACTGGTTCCGGCAACCTTAAGCCCAGAGCTTCTTCAGGGGCTGCTTCGCGGTAAGCTTGGATTCAATGGACTGATCAGTACAGATTCTACCTGTATGCTTGGATTTACAGTTGGAATGAAGCGTGAGAAAGCTGTTCCGTATTCCATTGAAGCTGGCTGTGATATGTTCTTGTTTAATAAAGATCTTCATGAAGATTATATGTACATGCTGAATGGCTATAAGAACGGAATCCTTTCTGAGAAGAGATTGGATGAGGCAGTTACCAGGATCCTTGCAGCCAAGGCTGCAATTGGCCTGCATAAAAAGGCAAAAACAGAGCTTGTTCCAGCAAAAGAAGATCTTTCTATCCTGAGAAATGATGTTTACGAAAGCTGGGCACATGAGTGCGCAGATAAATCTGTCACACTGGTAAAGAATAACGAAAACGTTCTGCCAATCTCACCGGAAAAAACAAAGAGAATCCTGCTGGAGATCCTTGGTGACTATCCATCCAGTGCAAGAGTTACAGAGCGTTGGAAAGCACTTCTGGAAAAAGAGGGATTTGAAGTTTCCGTATATCAGAAAGAAGATTTCTCATCCGAACCTGATTTTTCCGTAGGAGGATTCCTCAAGAAATACGATCTGGTTCTTTATATAGGAAATATGGAGAATGCTTCAAATCAGGTAACCAACCGTTATCAGTGGTACACCTTCTGGGGAAATGGAGATAACTGCCCATGGTTTACAGCAGAGGTTCCGGTTATTTATGTAAGCATGGGAAATCCGTATTCTCTCATTGATGTACCGCAGATTCAGACGTATATCAACTGCTATTCCAACAATGATTATGTCATTGATGCATGTGCGGAGAAATTAATGGGCCGGTCTGAGTTTAAAGGAAAAAGCCCGGTGGATCCGTTCTGTGGAAAGGAATATCTAAGATATTAAGAGATGGGATATCGACGAAATACAAAGTATTTAGAAGATTCGAGCGTGTTTGAAAAAACATTTTCGCAATCTGTATGCTTCACATGGTGATATATAGCAGAAGTTTTTTCAAATGTGTTTTAGAGTGCATTTAAAGTGTTATGTGTCATTTATATCATGAATCAAGAGGAAAGGAAATAACAGATAGTGAAGAAACAGGCATACAACCCGTATTTACCACTTAATGAATATGTACCGGATGGGGAATCTCATGTGTTTGGAGACCGGTTATACGTATATGGCTCCCACGATCTTGCGGGAGGTGAAAGATACTGCATGCAGGATTATGTAGTCTGGTCAGCGCCTGTTTCAGATCTGTCTGACTGGAAATATGAAGGCGTTTCCTACAGGAAAGACCAGGATCCGTCAAATCCTGGTGGTGAAAGGGCTCTTCAGGCTCCGGATGTGGCAAAGGGACCGGACGGAAGATATTATCTGTATTACTGTGTGACTTTTGTGCCGGAAATCGGAGTGGCAGTCAGTGATTCACCTGCCGGACCTTTTGAATTCTATGGACATATCCGTTATCCAGAAAGTATCAGAAATGGAAAAGAATTAAATGAATATCTTCCTTTTGACCCGGCAGTGCTGGTGGACGATGATGGAAAGGTATGGCTGTATTACGGATTTTGCCCGGAAATTGATATGGAGAAACCAGATATGGGTGTGGAAGAAAAACAGGAAATGGGCATCAGCCCGGGAGCTATGGTGGCAGAGTTGGAGCCGGATATGCTTACTTTGAAGGAAGAGCCGGTAATGATGGTTCCGGGACAGAAGCTGGAGAAAGGCACAGAGTTCGAAGGTCATGGATTCTTTGAGGCTTCTTCTATGAGAAAAGTGGGAGAGAAGTATTACTTCGTGTATTCCAGCCATTTAAGCCATGAATTGTGCTATGCAGTCAGCGACTATCCAAACCGGGGTTTTTCTTATGGTGGAACGCTTATTTCAAATGGTGATATTGGATATCAGGGGAATGCAGTTCCCAGAAATATGATGGGAAATAACCATGGCGGAATGGTTTGCGTAAATGGTCAGTGGTATATTTTTTACCATCGCCAGACACATGGAACTGAGTGTTCCAGACAGGGATGCGCTGAGAAAATCACCATTGGAGCAGATGGGAAAATCCAGCAGGTGGAGATGACTAGCTGTGGACTGAATGCTGGTGCCCTTGTAGGAAAAGGAAAATATCTGGCAGCTATTGCATGTAACCTGATATGCCCTGGGAATGATGGAAAAATAAATTATGGTGAATGCAGGAGAGATCGGTTCCCATATATTTTCCAGGATGGGGAGGCACATTATATTGCAAATGTGCAGCAGGATGTGAAGGTTGGATATAAGTATTTTTCTTATGAGGAAGAACTTTCTTGTGTGAAGATGACCGTAAGAGGAAGTGCCGAAGGAAAGGTTCTTGCAGCTGCGGATGAAAACGGAGAATTGCTCAGAGGGGAAGCTGATATCCGGTTAGAGAATGAGTCCCAGTGGCAGACTGTGACAATTCCGTTTAAGGCAGGAAAAGCTGTGGAACCGTTGTATTTCATCTTTGAGATCTCCGGAACGCTGCAGTTTATGGAATTTGAGTTTATGTAATAAAAGAAGTCTGAAGAGTACAGAGAATTATTAGAAAGACATACAGCGTTGCTAAGCGCAAGGTGAATAGTAACGTTCTATGTCAGATTTATAGTACTGGAAGTATGAAACGTATTAAGAGGAAATAGTATATGAGAATTGAGGACATAAAAATCAATGGCATCGAAAATCCGGTTGGCTTCGAACTGGATCACCTGAAATTGTCCTGGAAGGTGCGGGAACGCGTATCCAAAAAGGCGGAGAATATTCTTATTGAGGTAAGTGATAAGGCGGATTTTTCCAAATGCATCTGGAAAAAACAGGGAACTAATCTGGACTGTACAGGAGAGAAAGTTGGGGTTCGAGTAGAGCCATACACTCGTTATTACTGCCGTGTTACCGTAACAGGAGATGCTGGTGATCAGGGATGTGGAACAACCTTTTTCGAAAGAGGAAAAGGAAAAACGGCATGGGTTGGTAAATTTATTTCCACTGCGGAAGAAGATAAGTTCCATCCTGTTTTTGAGAAGAATTTTCAAGTAAAAAGTCTGACTGGTGCGCAAGAGGCAGTGATTAGAAATGGAATGTCAGAGAAAACTGCATCAGAAAAAGCTATATCAGAAGATAGTGCATTGGGAAATGCGGCTGTAGAAAATGAAATGGGAATCCAGAAGGCCAGACTCTATGTAACCGGTTTAGGTGTATATGAAGCCTATATCAACGGAAAAAAAGCCGGAGAAGATATCCTGGCTCCATTTTGCAATGATTACCGGGAAAAAATCCAGTATCAGACCTACGATGTGACCGACCATCTGCTTATTGGTCAGGAAAATCAGATTTCTATTTATTGCGGAAATGGGTGGTATAAAGGCAGACTTGGATATGAAGGCGCATCCCAGTGCTATGGAACCAGATTTGCAGCTATTGTAGAGCTTCATATCTGGTATGAGGATGGCAGCGAGACTGTGGTTGCCACAGATGAGACTTGGACATACCGGGGCAGCGATATTGAAATGAGCGATCTCTATGATGGGGAAGTGCTGAACCGACAGCTGTGGAAGGAAAAAGAAAATACAGCAAAACCAGTACGGCTCATTGAAAAAGACCAGGGAACCCTGATGGGAGAAATTTCCCTTACTTCCTCCCAGCTTACTGAGCGTTACAGTCTTCCGGTGAAGGTGAAAGAGACACTTACGGTACAGGAGATTATTCATACACAAGCCGGTGAGATTGTCCTGGATATGGGACAGAACATGGTTGGCTTCGTGGAATTTGATTCCAACCTTCCAGCTGGAACAAAAGTTATTCTGGATTTCGGGGAAGTGCTGCAGCAAGGCAATTTCTATAATGATAACTATAGAACGGCAAAGGCCAGATATGAGTATATTTCGGACGGCAGAAGGGAAAAGGTACGCCCTCATTTCACCTTCTTTGGCTTCCGCTATGTGCGTGTGACTGGATGGCCTGGGGAAGTAGAACCGTCTGTATTTCGCGGATGTGTGGTGTATTCCGATCTGGAGACAACCACATATTTTGACTCTTCTTCTGCACAGTTGAATCGTCTTGCAAAAAACTGTATGTGGGGACAAAAGTCCAATTTCCTGGACATGCCTACGGATTGTCCGCAGCGTGATGAAAGACTGGGCTGGACAGGAGATGCACAGGTATTTGCACCTACTGCATGCTATAACATGGATACCAGGGCTTTTTACCGGAAGTTCTTAAAGGATCTGCATATTGAACAGCGCAAACAGAACGGTGCGATTCCAAACTTTATTCCAAACTTGGGAGGCCTTCCAGGTGGTTCCAGTGTATGGGGAGATGTGGCAACCTTTATTCCTATGGTCCTGTATCATCATTATGGGGATAAAGATGAATTAAGACAGAATTATTCCATGATGAAAGAATGGGTAGACTGGATCATCCGAAGCGAGGAACAAAATGGAAATCAGAATCTGTGGAATTTCGGCTTCCATTTCGGAGACTGGCTTGCCCAGGATGGCATCTCACCACAGAGTATGAAGGGTGGCACAGACGATGCACTGGTAGCATCCCTGTACTATTATGCTTCAACAGGAAAAGTGGCAGAAGCCGCAGAAATCCTGGGGTACAAGCTGGAAGCAGAGTACTACCATGAGAAAGCTGAGAAAATCCGCGGCGCAATTCTGGACGAGTTCTTTGCTGTAAATGGAAGACTGGCGATAGATACACAGACGGCATATCTTATGTGCTTGAATTTTGGTGTATATCGTGATAAAAATAAGCTTATTTCTGAATTAAAAGAGAGATTAAGAAAAGATTGTTATAAAATTAAAGGCGGGTTCGTGGGCGCAACCATGCTTTGTCAGGTACTTGCCCAGAATGGACTTGAAGATGTAGCAAGCTATATTTTGTTCCAGGAGGGCTTCCCTGGCTGGATGCATTGTGTAAATCTAGGAGCCACCACGATCTGGGAAAGATGGAATTCCATTCTGGATGATGGCACCATCAGCGGAACGGATATGAATTCCCTGAACCATTATTCCTATGGCTCTGTAATGGAATATGTGTACCGTTACATGGCAGGAATCCAGGAAGCAGAGCCGGGATTTAAAAAGGTTCGTTTTGCACCGCAGTTAAATAACAAGCTTGGCTATGTCACATACAGCTATGATTCTGTAAGTGGAAAATATACTTCTGCATGGAAAATAAACGAAGACGGCACGGTGACAGTTCGGTTTGAGGTTCCTTTTGGCTGCAGCGCGGTGGCGGTGCTGCCGGATGTGGCGGAGATGAAATCGTTTACGGAACTGAAGGATGAAAAGAGAGAAAACGAAAGAAGCGGAACTGACGGAAAGGAAAACGGAAGTAAGGAAAACCCACAGAATTTGCAGGAGGAGATCCAGCTTTCTGCAGGTATCTATGAATTCTGCTATAGAACAAACAGGGACTACAGAAAAGCGTACACCATGAATTCCCGCCTGGAAGAAATGCAGAATGATCCCCGTGCAATGGAAATCCTGGCGCGTAAATTGCCACTTGCAGTGGACAAGATCAACAGCCAGGATCCAGAGAACCTAAATTTAAGCCTGAATGAATTACAGTATATGTTTTTTCTGGGATTTAACCCGGAGATGGTACAAAGCGCGGCCGCGGAGCTTATGCATTTGGATGTTGTAAGATAATAGATTGGAGAAAACAGATGAAAGCATTTATTTTTGACTTGGATGGTGTTATTGTTTTTACAGATAAATTTCATTATCAGGCGTGGAAAAAGATGGCAGATGAAATGGGAATCTATTTCGATGAAACCATTAATAACCGTCTTCGCGGTGTAAGCAGGGCAGAAAGCCTGGAAATCATTCTGGAAAGATATGAAGGCCCGGCTCTTTCCCAGGAGAAAAAGGCAGAACTGATGGAAAGCAAAAATCATACATACAGGGAGCTTCTTGCATCTATGACACCGGCAGATGTAGCGGATGAGGTAAGAGAAACTCTCGCTGAATTGCATAAGAGAGGCTATAAGCTGGCACTTGGTTCTTCCAGTAAGAATGCGAAATTTATACTGGAAAAGGTTGATCTGCTGGATGCATTTGATGCAATTTCCGATGGCACGAATATCACGAAGTCCAAACCGGATCCGGAGGTATTTTTGAAAGCGGCAGAGTTCCTGGGAGAGAAGCCGGAGGACTGTTTTGTGGTAGAAGACGCTTATGCTGGAATTGATGCTGCTAAGAATGCAGGCATGCAGGCTGTAGGAATCGGGGACGCCGCCGGATATGAGAAAGCAGATAAGAGGATTCAGAGTTTTAGGGATTTACTAAACTATGTTTGAAATATTATATTTGTAATCAGCGCAGCTCACTCCTAAAGGCATTTTTTAGTAAAGGTCATTGGGAGTGAGCTGTAATTTCATAATAGTTAATGGCATAATTTGTCGAACGATTTTTCTGCTTCAAAACTTCATTTTTATCCCACTTGACATTTTTGAAAATATTACGCACAATAAAAATATCAGTAATCGGCTTGAAGCATGGCTGACATTTTTTAGTGCAGATTCTCCGGAAAAGGTAATTGAATTAATAAAACAATATCCGGATTTTAAAGCTATGTATGAGCATGTGTATTATATTTGCTTAAATGTGGAAAGGGTGATGGATATGTTTTCAGAGGAGTTGCGTATATTAGACCGGAACACAGTGGACTATATGGTTGATCAGATGCAGAACAGGATTGATGAGCAGAAAAAAGAAATCGAGGCTCAACAGCAGGAAATTGCACGTTTGAAAGAGCTACTTGCGGCAAAAGGAAAATAAACGGAATATTTGCTTTTCAAAACCAGAAAACAATAGTAGAATAAGCAGTATAGGAATGTGAGGAAGAAAGGAAATGTCTGGTTCTGGAGAATGTGTTGGGGGACGTGAAGATGGCTAGGCTAAGTGAAAAAAATGACGATAAAAGCGAAAATTATGGAAACGGATTCAGTGACAGGGCCAAGCTTGCCAAGTCCAGTATTACCAACCAGTTTGTCCAGCCGTACGCTGTTTTTAATGAGCAGATGCGGGAGGATTACGAGCAGCGGAGTATTGCTCTTCTTCATCTGGACGATGCCATCCAGAATGGCGAGATCAAGGTCTTTTATTAGCCGATTTATGATGCCTGGACAGGAAACGTGGTTCTGGCAGAGGCGCTGACCAGATGGTTCAGCTGTGAGTTCGGCAATATTTCCCCGGCGAAATTTATTCCGATCCTGGAAGAGAGCGGTTATATTGCCAAGTTGGATTCTTATGTTTACCAGAGCGTTTATGGATTCCTGGAAAAACGCTAGAGGGATGGCAAGCGGAATGTAGATATCGGTGTGAACCTTTCCCGAATGGATCTGAAGGTGATTGCGGAAGGCGTGGAGACGAAGGAGCAGGCGGACTTCCTGAAGAATTACGGCTGTGATTATTTCCAGGGATATTATTTTGCGAAGCCTATGCCGCAGGAGGAGTTTGAGACATTATTGGATAAATAGGCGCTAGAGCCTGTTTCAAACAAATACCAGAGCGAAAATGAAATGGATTGAACGGTTAAAAATAACGGAGCAGGTATATCTTGAAAAAAGAGTACCTGCTCAGTTTTAATCCTATTGTTATTAAAAATGTAAGAATAATTTTGAGAAAATAAGAGGTGATATACCGTGGTAAAGGTAGATTTAATTACAGGTTTTCTTGGTTCAGGAAAAACGACTTTCATAAAGAAATATGCTGCATGGCTGATGAGTCAGGGGCAGAATATTGGAATTCTGGAGAATGATTTTGGTGCAGTGAATGTGGACATGATGCTGCTTCATGATCTGGAAGGTGAGAACTGCGAGCTGGAAATGGTTTCAGGTGGATGTGATGCGGACTGCCACAGAAGACGTTTCAAGACCAAGCTGATCGCAATGGGAATGTGCGGATATGACAGAGTTCTCATTGAGCCTTCCGGGATTTTTGATGTGGATGAGTTTTTCGATGCCCTTTATGAAGAGCCGTTGGATAAGTGGTATCAGATTGGAAATGTGATTACCATTCTGGATGCCAGACTGGAGGAGAAGCTGCAGCCACAGGCAGAGTATATTCTGGCTTCAGAGGCGGCTGATGCAGGTTGTATTGTTCTGAGCAAGAGCCAGGAGGCATCTGAGGAAGAGATTAGTGGAACTGTGAAACATCTGAATCGCGCACTGGAAAGCGTGAAATGCAAACGACGTTTTACGGAAAATGAGATACTGAATAAGAATTGGGAAAAGTTTACAGATGAGGATTTTCAGAAGATTTTCAACAGTGGGTATGTGATGGAAGATTTCGAGAAACAGTGTTTTGATGAGAAAGAAGGGTTCCAGTCATTGTATTTTATGGAGCTGAAGATTTCCGAGACACAGTTGGAGAAAGCAGCGCATCAGATTCTGGATGATCCGGAATGTGGGGATGTTTTCCGAATTAAGGGCTTTGTAAAATTAGTAGAAAGCGCTGCTGTGGTAACCGAAAATGAAAAAATGAATTCGGGCTCCGCTCAGAAAGTGTCCGCCGACAATAACTGGCTGGAATTAAACGCCACCCGTAAAGAATTTTCCCTAAGGCCCATTTCCGCAGGCCAGGAAGTCGTGATCGTGATCGGGGAGAATATGAATGAGGCGCGGATACGGGAGTATCTGGGGACAGCGAATATTAAGTAACCGCCATATTGACTAGAGCGTGTTTGAAAAATTATTCCCGCAATCTGTACGCCCCACTTTGCGGGAGATTTCACCCGAATTCGGTTGCCGTAGCCCGCTACGGCGCCCTCATCCGAGCGAAATTTCCCACAAATTGTGACGCACATCTTGCAGAAAGCCTTTTTCAAATACGCTCTAGATTACCATTATTTAAGAAAATATCAAAGCGTAATTTTGAAAATCTGAAATTTAAATTACTTTCCGTCCCTGTACATATTTCCCAACCAAATTGCGGTCGTCGGACAGATAAACAAGCCTTTCTAGTCTGTCACGGGTGGAGATTTCCTGGGGATGACGGATATTGCTGTCGTCCAGAATCATGGCGTCGAATTCATAGCCTTTTTCGAAGCTGCCGACTTTTCCGAAGAAGGAGCCACCACCGATCGTGGCCATGTAAAAAGCTTCTTCCAGAGTAACCGGGGCCTGGGTCTGGTCCATCAGGCGCCAGCGGAGCTTGGAAACCTGGATGGCATCGGCAATTGCGCGGAACATGGAAAGGGAAAATCCACCGGCAACATCAGTTCCAAGACCTACGTGAAGTCCCATGTCAAGATAACGGCGGATGGGAGCGATTCCGGAAGCAATGTCGGTGTTGGATTCCGGGCAATGGGCGATGTAAACACCCTGGTCTTTGATCATCTGGATTTCCTCATCTGTGGAATGAACACAGTGGGCCATGATAGTAGGGCATGTATTGCTGCTTGCAGAAGCAGGATTGGAGACTTCTTCGTTTGCTGCAGGTTTCGTTCCAAACAATCCAAACATATCATACGCATCCCCATAAAATCTGCTTGTGGGACAAAGCTCCTTTACCCATGCAATTTCCCCGAAATTTTCAGACAGATGAGACTGAATTGGAATGTGGTATTCCCGCTGGATTTTTCCCAGCTCGGTCATCAGTTCATCCGTACAGGATGGGGTAAAACGTGGGGTTAGGATTGGGTAGGTGTGGTCGTAACGTCCCTTGATCTCTTCCAGCCACTGGCGTGTATCCTGTGCAGAAGCCTGTGCGCTTTTCTCCTGAAGCTCCGGTGCTCCATTGCGATCCATATTTACTTTTCCAACCATAGTTGTCAGACCGCTTTCCTCCAGCATGTCCATGAGAAGCTCCGTTGCCGGACGGTGCAAGGTGGCGAAAATGCAGGCTCTGGTGGTGAAGCTGTGCTTTAAGTCATCCACGAAAATGGAGTAAGCCTTTTTCGCATAGGACAGGTCAGCGTACTTGGCTTCCTGTGGGAAAGTGATGGTGTTCAGCCAGTCCAGCAGCTCCAGATCCATGCCGGTTCCGCGGTAAGCGTACTGGGGAGCGTGCAGATGAAGGTCAGTGAATCCTGGGATGATCAGTTGATCACCCATGTCTTCTACCGGAATGTCCTTATATTCTGCCGGAAGCTGGGAAAAAATACCAGCACAGAGACTGTTTTCACAGACTACATAAGAGTTTTCATGAAAAACAAGTTCTTTCTGATTCTTGCTGTAACAAATTGTACCTTTCAAAGCAAACAAATCTTTTTTCATATCAGACCATCCTTTCTGCCAGAGGCGAGGCAAAGTAAAACTCCGGGATAGTTTGCGGCTGAGAACGTACTGCCGGAAACATGCAAAATGTGATTTCGGGCTGATTCAGCAATAAAAAAACCACCCGGAAAATGCCATACCTGCACACCTCTTCGCATGCAGCTTATAGACAACTATTAGGGTAGTTGGTAGAAACGTCCAACCAGATTATGGACATATATAAGCGTTTGCTGTTTTTATTTTATACCTTTATTGTACATGGTAAAGGGTGCAGAATCAAGGGGATTTTCACAAAAAAAATCTACATTTTCATATCTTTATTGCTGGATTTGTTATATAATGAAGTAAAATTTGCGGACAAGAAATTAGAGCGTGTTTGAAAAAGGCTTTCTGCAAAATCTCCCACAAAGTGGGGCGTGCAGATTGCGGGAATGATTTTTCAAACAGGCTCTAGAATGGAGATTGACATAACATGAGTTACAGTTTTAAAGGCCGTGTCAGATACAGTGAAATAGGCGAAGATGGTTGCCTGACTCTTCCTGGAATTCAGAATTATTATCAGGATTGCTGCACCTTTCAATCTGAGAATATAGGGCAGGGAATGAAGGCGCTGGAGGAACGCCAGAGAGCCTGGGTGTTGTCATCCTGGCAGATTGTGGTGAACCGATATCCGGGATTGGGAGAGACGATTGTGGCATCAACGGCGCCATATGGCTTCAAAGGCTTTCTTGGAATGCGTAACTTCACTCTGAAAACAGAAGATGGAGAGCTTTTATCCTATGCAAACAGTATCTGGACCAATATTGATACAGAGACCGGTCTGCCGGCCAGACTTACAGACGAAGACACCAGAGGATACGAACTGGATGAAAAGCTGGAGATGGATTATGCGCCACGTAAGATTGCCCTTCCGGAAGGGATGGAAGCTCAGGAGTCTTTTGCAATACAGAAACATCATCTGGACACCCATCACCATGTTAATAATTGTCAGTATATCCGCATGGGGGCAGACTATCTGCCAGAAGGCTTTGAAATCCGCCAGATGAGGGCAGAATATAAGAAGCAGGCACTGCTTGGAGACGTTTTTTATCCGGCAGTGAAGCTGGAAATGGGAAAGGTTACGGTTGCGCTTTCCACGGAGAATGGCGAACCTTATGCGATTGTAGAGTTTATGTCTGCATGAGGTGAGACTATATGAATATCATGTGAGCGAAATAACTGTATCGCTTTAGAGATATCTCCATACAGGGAGGTCAGTTGAGAATGGCGAAACAGGAAATTTTATTAGAAAGGCGGTTTACATAAATGAAAATTGGAATACTTGGAGCTGGAGGAATTGCAGTTCAGATGGCGAAAACAGTAGCTGGAATGAAGGATGTGGAGAATTACGCAGTGGCAGCCAGAAGCTTTGAACGGGCGCAGGCTTTTGCCGAGAAATACGGTTTTTCCAAGGCTTATGGCTCTTATGAGGAAATGCTTGCAGACCCGCAGGTGGATCTGGTTTATATTGCAACCCCTCATTCCCATCATTATCTTCATGCAAAGATGTGCCTGGAGGCAGGAAAAAATGTGCTTTGTGAAAAGGCGTTTACTGTAAATGCAGACCAGGCAAGAAAGCTTTTTGCCCTGGCGAAAGAGAAAAACCTGCTGATCACAGAGGCAATCTGGACCAGATATATGCCATCCAGAAAGATGATCGATGATATTATTTCAAGCGGTGTGATCGGTGAGGTGACAGCTGTTACAGCCAATCTGAACTATGCCATCAGTGAGGTGGAACGTATCCGTAAGCCGGAGCTGGCAGGCGGTGCGCTTCTGGATGTTGGTGTTTATACCATTAATTTCGCAAGCATGGTTCTTGGGGATAAGTTGAAGGATGTACAGGCAACTGCTATTTTCCGTGAAGGTGTGGATATGCTGGATACGATTGCTATGGTATTTGAAGGCGACCGCATGGCTACCTTGCAGTGTGGTGCCCGTGAAATTTCTGACAGAATGGGAAGTATTTTTGGAACCAAAGGTTATATTCAGGTGCAGAATATTAATAATCCGGAGAAAATCACAGTTTTTGACAAGGAGCATAAGGAGGTTGCAGCTTATTTGCCTCCGGCACAGATCACAGGCTATGAGTATGAGGTTGAGGCCTGCGCCAGAGCAATCGCACAGGGCGAAAAGGAATGCCCGGAAATGCCTCATGATGAGACTGTGCGTGTGATGGAGATCATGGATGGAATCAGGAAATCCTGGGGCTATGAGATTCCGCTTTATGAGTGATGAAATTTTATGAAAACTATAAGATACAAGTTTTTATGAAAAATATAAGACATTTGCATGTATAAAAAGGAGGATACAGCTATGCTTGAAAAATTAAAAGAAGAAGTTTACAAAGCAAATATGGACCTGCCGAAATACGGCCTGGTTACTTTTACCTGGGGAAATGTAAGTGGAATTGATCGTGAAAAAGGTCTTTTCGTAATCAAGCCAAGTGGTGTGGAATATGAGAAACTGACACCGGAAGATATGGTAGTTGTAGACCTGGAAGGTAATAAAGTAGAAGGTAAATATAACCCATCATCTGATACTCCGACCCATGTAGTTCTGTACAATGCTTTCCCGAAGATCGGTGGAATCGTACATACTCATTCCTCCTGGGCTACCAGCTGGGCACAGGCCGGCCGCGCAATTCCATGCTATGGAACCACTCATGCTGATTATATTTACGGTGAGGTTCCATGCGTCCGTAATCTGGATAAGAGTGAGATTGCGGAAGCTTATGAGAAGAATACTGGTATTCTCATTGCCGACTATTTCAAGAAGAGAGATTATGAGGCTGTTCCGGCTGTTCTTTGCAAGAATCATGGTCCTTTCACATGGGGCAAGGATGCGCACGAGGCAGTGCATAATGCAGTAGTTCTGGAAGAGGTTGCCAAGATGGCTTCCCGCTGTGAGCTGATCAATCCGAATGTGAAACCTGCTCCGCAGGAGCTTCAGGATAAGCATTACTATAGAAAACATGGTGCAAATGCTTATTACGGACAGGAAAATATTGAGTGAAAACTGAGATGAATTGTGTGACCGCTGTTTGTACTTTGAGATAGGTATGAATGGCGGTTACTTAATATTCGATGCTTTTAAAGGAGTAAAAATATAAGACGAACGACTAAGATAGTAGTTCGCCTTATAAAGATCATTTACTATATTCAATTTCCACTGGTTTCACACCTGTAAGTTCCACACTTCTCTCGTCCGGCTGTGTACAGCCAACGTAAATATGGAAGTGGCTGCCGTCCTCTGTTCTTGCTCCAGTTTCATCTACTACGGTGAAGGCCTTTGGAGCAATGGAAAGTGTGACGGTTTTTGTTTCGCCTGCTTTCAGGAAAACAGGAGTGAAAGCAGCAAGCTCCGGGTTTGGAACGGCCAGAGAAGAATCTGCATTCTTTATGTAAACCTGAACCACATCCCGGGTATCAATTGCGCCCTGGTTGGTGACAGTGGCCTGGATTGTAACTGGTGCTGCTGTGGTATTAGTGCCGCTTTCGAAACCTGCCTTGCCGGAAACACTTGTACCATTTGTGTCGGCTGCGCTGTTTTCACTGACAACTGCATCTGTCACTACTACCTTTCCATAAGTCAATCCATATCCAAATGGGAACTGCGCCTTATTCTCCATATAGCGGTAAGTACGTCCCTTCATGGCATAATCTGTAAAATCCGGAAGCTCTTCCAGGGTATTGTAGAAGGTCACTGGTAATTTGCCGGATGGGGAGACATCTCCGAACAGTACTCTTGCGGCGGCTTTTCCACCTTCAGCACCTGGGTACCACAGAACCATCACTGCATCAAAATGTTCTTCTGCATAAGAAAGATCAATGTCACTTCCTGCCATCAAGCAAAGAACAACCGGTTTGCCGGATTCAGCCATGGCTTCCATCAGATCCAGCTGAACCTGTGGAAGCTGCAAGGTCTCTTTGTCACCGGAAGCATAGCTGTTTCCGGTATCTCCTTCTTCACCCTCCAGTGTTTCATCAAGCCCCACGCAGAGAATTACGATATCGCTGTTTTCTGCAACGATTTTCGCTTCCGCAAGTCTGTCCTGAGTAAAAGCAAGATGCTCGGTGCGGTCGCGGAAAAGGTCACATCCTACAGAGGCAAGCACACGTACATCATCTCCAAGGTAATCCTGAATACCTTCCTGGATCGTGCAGTAGCGAGAAGCTGTACCGTGATAATTGCCTACCAGAGCCTTACGGCTGTCTGCATTTGGTCCAACGATTCCAACTGTTTTGATCTTCTCTTTGTTCAAAGGCAGGATCCCATTGTTTTTCAGAAGTACAAAGCTTTCTTCAGCAGCTTTTTGGGAAAGTGCCAGATGGGCAGGTGACTCCACCTCAGAATAAGGAATTTTGTCGTATTCCGTCTCTTCAAATAATCCCAGCAGATATCTGGTAGTGAAAAGGCGGATGGCGGATTCCGTGATGGTATCCTCGGAGATCAGTCCTTTTTCATAAGCTTTCAAAATGTGAAGATAAGTGTTTCCGCAGTTCAGATCGCAGCCATTGTTCAGTGCTAATGCAGCCGATTCTGCCGGGGTGCTGGTTACCATATGATGCTCGTGGAAATCCTTGATGGCCCAGCAGTCGGAAACGAAATATCCCTGGAAGCCCCAGTCGCCGCGAAGTATTTTCTGAAGGGAAGGACTTCCGCAGCAGGGCTCTCCGTTGGTGCGATTGTAGGCGCCCATGAAGCCTTCCACGTCCGCTTCTCTGGTTAAAGCTTCAAATGCTGGGAGGTAAGTTTCTTCCATATCCTTCGGAGTTGCGATTGCGTCAAATTCATGGCGGATGGCCTCCGGACCGGAATGGACTGCAAAGTGCTTGGCGCAGGCAGCGGCTTTCATAACTTTGCCATCGCCCTGGAGCCCTTTTACAAAAGAGACTCCCAACTCTTTCGTAAGGTAAGGATCTTCACCGTAAGTTTCATGTCCCCGTCCCCATCTTGGATCACGGAAAATATTTACGTTTGGCGACCAGAAGGTAAGACCTTTGTAAATGTCACGGTCTTCTTCCTGGGAATATGCATTGTATTTGGCACGACCTTCGGTAGCAATGGTATCTGCAATCTGTCCCAGAAGTTCGGTGTCAAAAGTGGCGCCAAGTCCAATTGCCTGCGGGAAAATTGTGGCCTGTCCGGCGCGGGCAACTCCGTGGAGCGCTTCATTCCACCAGTTGTAGGCGGGGATGCCAAGCCGCTTGATTGCAGGTGCGTCATAGCGTAGCTGACTTGCTTTTTCCTCTAAGGTCATCTGGCTGACCAGTTCGGTCGCTTTTTTTCTAGCCTTTTTTCTATCCATAATGTTTCTCCTTGTTGCGAATTCATGGTGACTGTAAAACATTGAGCCATATAAGGTTTGTGACCCACAAATAGCAGGTTACGTTGTAAAGCGAGTGTGAGTTTTCGGGCTGCATATCATCCTTTTACTGCACCTGTGGTAAGACCTTCTACGATCTGGTTACTGAACAGGGAGTAAACAACGACTGTAGGTGCGATTGCGATAATGATCGCAGCAAACATCTGCACATAGTTGGTTGCGTAAGGCCCAACGAAATAGGTTAGTGTAACCGGCAGTGTCTTTTTCATAGGATCGGAAATAAATACCATGGCGAGAAGCAGCTCGTTCCAGTTGTTGATGAAGGTCATCAGTCCGGATACGAAGAAACCGGTTCTGCAAAGTGGCAGTGCGATCCGGAAAAAGCAGCCATAGATTCCGCAGCCGTCAATGGCAGCCGCCTCAAACATTTCCCCGGGCATGGAGCGGAAAAATCCGGTAAGCAGGAAAATGGTCATTGGCAGGGAAAAAGTGATGTAAGGAATCATCAGTCCGCCCTGTGAGTTGGTAAGGCCAAGCTTTGCAAATCTTACAAAAAGAGGAATCAGAACACAATGTACTGGAACCATCATTCCGATGAGGAAGAAGGTGTGCATAAATTCTGATAATTTCCAGCGCATTCTGGCGATGGCGAAAGCGGCCATAGCGCCGAAGAACAGGCTGATGATCAGCGTGACACCGCAGACCAGAACAGAGTTTACCAGCGCAGTACCAAGTTTTCCCATCTGCCAGGCCTGCTGATAGTTTTCGAAATGGAACACATCCGGCAGGGAAAATGGTGCTGACATAACGCCAGCGTTATCTTTCAAAGATACGGATAACATCCACAGAAGTGGTGCCAGATAAACAACTGCCAGGATCACCAGCAGGATATAAACCACTACGATTACCGGTTTTACCGGCTTTTTTGTAGCTTTTACTTTTACGTTGCTCATTTTCCCACCTCCTTATGACTCGTAAGTTTCGACTTTGATGACTTTCTTTACCAGAAGAGTTACCAGCAGGCAGAGCACCAGGAGCACCACGGAAATGGCGCTGGCGTAGCCATATTTGAAATAGTTGAAACCTTCTGCGTAAAGCTCAGTTGCAAGGACTTCTGTTCTGTGGTTCGGACCACCCTGGGTCATGTTGTAAACCAGGTCGAAGAATTTCAGGGAACCAATACAGTTCAGGGAAAGGGAAGTAATCATCATTGGTTTGATCAGCGGAAGGGTAATGTAGCGGAATGCTTTTACCTTTGACGCACCGTCTATATAGGAAGCTTCATAAATGTCACGGGAAATTCCGGTGATCTGTGCCATATAAAGCATCATGTTCTGACCAAGGTACTGCCACAGGGCAACAAATGCGATAACCCACATGGGAAGTACAATAAATCCGGTAGAGTCCATCAGCCACAGAGGTCCTTCAATGCCGAATTTGGCAAGAAGATTGTTGATACCGATTCTCGGATTGAAAAGGAAAGACCAGAGAAGTCCAAGTGCTGCGGAGGAAAGTACGCATGGAAGATAATAAATGTTCTTGAAAATGTTGCGGCCTTTCGGGATGTTGGTGAGCATAACAGCAAGTAAAAGACCGAAGATCTGCTGTGTGACTGCTGAAAAGATCATGAAAAAGATGGAGTTTTTCAGGGCAATACGGAATGTGGCGTCACCGAAAAACAGTTTCTTATAGTTTTTTAATCCCACAAATTCAGGGGGTGTAAGTGCTGCGTAATCGCAGAGTGAGTAGTAAACCATTTGTATCGTCGGGATGATCAGGACCAGAAGGAACATGATCAGCGCCGGGGCGATAAATACGAAAATGGCTTTTTTGTCGCGCAGAATTTTATCCATAATATCTCCTTCCGTCAAATGTGTGCGGTTTTACTACTAAAGAAAACCGAATGATAGCAAAGAATAAGCCGTTGTCTGCATGAGTATCGTATTGATTTTGGTGGGCTCGCTGACTGGCGATAACCTTTTTAGTAAAAAGACTGCCGCGGAACATGCCTTAGTCCGTTCCGCGGCAGCCATGTGCCTGGGTTTATAACTTATTTTTATAAGGGAGGATTTATTCCCAAACGTTCTCCTCATAGAATGTCTGTACGGTCTGGAATGCTTCTTCAGGTGTCTGGTTGCCAAGGAAGATATCAACCATTGCGTTATCGAAGCAGTCACCAGCTTCTACAGATGCAAGGGACTCATTGTAGAATCCGAATGTACCAGTTGCCTTTGCCATGATATCCTGAACGTATTTCAGCTGTGCAGGAGCTTTGTCATAGTCGATATCAAGGTCTTTGATGATTGGGAACTTGCCGCCGACTTCTGCTGTGTATTTCTGAGCTGTTTCGTCTGTGAACATCTTCATAAGAGCGATAGCTGCGTCCTGATGCTCTGTTGTGGAGCTCATCAGAAGGTTATCAGTTTTAACAATCATACGGTTCGGGTCGTTAGCACCGTCGATTCCAGGGAACTGGAAGACACCACATTTGGACTCGAAGTCTGGATTGTTGCCGTTGATCTGTGCGATTGCCCAGGAACCCTGAACCAGCATAGCTGCTTCGCCGTTATAGAAAGCTGCTGTAGCCTGGTCATTGGAATCTCCAGCTGCTGTAGCCTGGAAATACTGGGAAAGGTCTTTTAACTTAGTGCCTGCTTCAATGCAGTTCTCATCGGTCCAGTTAGCGGTATGGTCTGCGATAGCTGCAAGGTCAACGCCCTGACGGTCACACAGATAACCGGCGATCATGGATAAGCACCATGCGGTACCAGCGGAGCAGGAGATTGGTGTGTAGCCGGCATCCTGAAGCTTCTGGCATGCAGCGATCAGTTCGTCGTATGTGGTAGGAACTTCTACGCCAGCATCTGCGAACATCTCGGTGTTATAGTAAACGCAGGCTGCTGCGAAGTTGGTAGGAACTGCCATGATCTTTCCGTCATAAGTCATTCTTTCGAAAATACCATCTGTAAAGGATGCGTACCAGTCAGCTTCCTGATTCTCAAGGATATCGGTAAGGTCAGCTGCTGCACCTGCATTTACATATACGTCCATGTTTGGACCAGGGTTGCAGATGTAAACATCCGGTGTCTGTCCGGCTGCGATCAGTGCGTTCAGCTTGCCATCGTACTCTTCCAGGTTGGTGGTGATCGGAGTTACGTGATATTTGCCATCGTACTCTTCGTTGAAACGATCAATGACTTCTTTGTAACCCTTGGAAATAAGATCTTCCGTAGCTTCCAGGTCATCCCAGAACATCCATGTGATTTCTTCAACATCATCAGCATAAACCGGTACAGATGTAACCAGTGTTCCAGCTGCCATTGCTGCAGCCATTAATATTGAAAGTGCTCGTTTCTTGTTCATATTGAACCTCCTTTTAAAAATTTAGATCTCGTATTTGGTAATTCTTACTATAGCAGAGATTGCCTGGGTTTTCTTTCTAATTCTTGTTTGTTTACTATCAATTATTGCTATCTAAAATTGTACAAAAACAAGTACATGTCAAAGTATATAATTTAAAACATAGAAAATTATGCAATATAGACAAAGATAAACGATACTTATTTAGATTTAAAATATAAATTTGGCTATATATTGATAAAAAAAGCAACATTTGATACAATACAAACATATTGAAAAACGCAATATTTGAGAACTAAATGACAATATTTGATACTGACCGTCGGAAAATGATATATGTTGGGAAAATTCAAACACGCTCTGGTAAAAGGGTGAAACTCAGGAGCATTATAATAAGAATATACAGGGAAGGAGCATGGGGAAATGATACATAAGCTTAGTGGAATACATGAAACAGTAGATTTCCGGGAAGATGAGCAGGTTTGTCTCTATTATAATGATGAATACGAGAATTACCCACCGCACTGGCATACCTCCTTCGAGGTACTTATGCCAATCGTAAATGGCTATAAGGCACTGTGCGGTGGAAAGGAATACAATCTGCGTGAGGGGGATGTGCTGATTATCGGTCCGTGTATGCTTCATGAGCTTTTTGCTCCGGAAAGCGGAGAGCGGATTATTTTTCAGCCGTGTCTGAACAATATTTCTACCAAGGAGCTGAACTTGCTTACTATGATTATAACCCCGGCTACTTTGATTACACCGGAGGGGTATCCGCAGATTTATGAAAAAGTAAAAACGCTTATGCTGGAAATCAAAGAGGAATATTTCGGTGAGTCTCCCTATCTGGAAACTATGATTATTTCGAAATTCCTTGAGATTCTTACATGCGTTGGAAGACAGCGTGTAAATGCACATACTGTAGCGGGACAGCAGAAGGAAAACGGAGCAAACAGCAGGCAGAAGGAATATGTGGAGAAGTTTATCCTGGTTACAGATTATATTAACAATCATTTTGCGGAAGATTTGAGCCTGGAGGGAGTGGCTTCCCAGGCAGGATTCAGTAAGTATCATTTTTCCAGGTTGTTTAAGCAGTATACAGATTCTACTTTTTATAAGTATTTGAATCAGAAGAGAATTGAATTTGCAAAAACGTTGCTGCAGGATCCAGGAGTGAGTGTGACGGAGGTGGCATTTAAATCGGGGTTTTCCAGCCTGTCGGCGTTTCTTCGGATGTTTAAGCTGATGAATAATTGTACGCCTACGGAGTTTAGGGAGATGTATGACAGGACGAAGATGGGGAACTAGAGCGTGTTTGAAATAGCAGGTGTCAATTTTATTTAGGTATTGATTTCTTATAGGAAGAAAATTATTATGGCATTAGAGCCTGTTTGAAAAAGCATTATTGCAAACTGCACGCCAAAATTGTGACGCACGTCTTACAGAAAGCTTTTTTCCAAACATGCTTTAGGGGATAAGCTGGTTATTCCTGACATTATAAAATGATATGAGTGTCAAAAGGTCTTTTGACACTCATTTGATACCCGGATTGCTACGCAGCTACGCTGCTCCCGCAATCCTCCAAATATTCGAAATCCGCTGATTTACTGCGTAAATCGCTACTTTCTCATATTTGGCGTGTCCCAAGTTCAAAAGCCTTATCGTGCAAGCACGAACAGCTTTTTGACCTTTTGACACTAGTATCATAAAATGAACGAAATATATACAACAGGAGGCTCGCGAAATGATTCACGAAAAAATAGAAATCCAATTGAAAGATTCTGAGTTTAAAGCAAATTTATTTACATATTTCCTGGATAATTCCCCGGAGATCGAGCCGGAGAGAAAGAGATCGGTTGTGCTGATCTGTCCTGGCGGCGGCTATCAGATGACTTCTGACAGAGAGGCAGAAGCTCTTGCTGTCAGATTTATGGCAATGGGCTATCATGCTGCGATTTTGCGCTACAGCGTTGCTCCGGCACGTTTCCCGGAGGCGCTTCTTCAGCTGGCTACAGCAGTTGCAATGCTCCGTGAAAATGCAGAAAAATGGCATATTGATACAGAGAAGATCGTAGTCCAGGGTTCTTCTGCTGGTGGACATCTGGCGGCAAGCCTTGGTGTATTCTGGAACAAGCCCTTTGTTGCAGAAGCTTTGGGCATGGACTCCGAAAAGTTTCGCCCCAATGGGCTTATGCTCAGCTATCCGGTAATCACTTCTGGCGAGAAAGCACATAAGGGTTCTTTTGAAAGCGTTCTGGGAGAGGATTATGCAGATGAAGAGAAACGCAGATTCCTGTCCCTGGAATATAATGTTACGAAGGATACCCCGTCGACTTTCCTGTGGCATACAGCACCGGATGATACTGTACCGGTAGAGAACTCCCTGCTGTTTTTCCAGGCACTTCACGCTCTGGATATTCCGGCAGAATTGCATATTTATCCAGTGGGCAGTCATGGTCTGGGACTTGCCACTGCAGAAACAGCATGCCCCAATGGCTATGGAATCCAGGCAGAATGTGAGAGCTGGATTCAGCTTGCCGGTGACTGGATGAAGCACCTGTTTGAAGCGAAGGAAGTCGTAAAGGCACCTTGGGAATAAAAAGATGGGGTGTTGGTGAAATTTCCACAGTTGGTAAGAATATGAAAGTAATAGAAAATATAGATTAGGTGAGTAGATGCTTTAAAGTCCGTTGCCTTGGGGATTCCCAGACAGTGGACTTTTTTCCTGTTCTGAAATGTGTTGCTGCAAATCATGTGTGGCGTGATTATAACACAGAACAAAATGTACTTCAAGTGTTGTTTTTATATTATTTTGCTGATATACTTTTTTTATCTTAAATATACGGGAGGTGAAAGAAATGTTGACGAAAGAAGATCTACAGGCGATTGCAGGATTGCTGGTGCCCATTGAGACACGGATTGGAAATTTGGAAAGCCGTTTCGACAAGTTGGAAAGCCGTTTCGACAAGTTGGAAAGCCGTTTCGATAATTTGGAAAGCCGCTTCGACAAGTTGGAAAGCCGTTTCGATAATTTGGAAAGCCGCTTTGACAGCTTAGAAACTCGCGTTGACAACTTCGAAAGCGAAACCAAGAGGCGCTTTGAGAATCTGGAAGCGAACTTGCGCAGCGTAGACAAGCATGTATGTGAATTGGATGCATCAGTATCAGAATTGCAAAGAAGTGTAAAAGAACTCTGGCTTCATGTGGAGAACACTACAGACTGGAAGCTTCAGGTTGTAGCAGAGAATCATTCCAATCTTTTACAAAAGCTGGAAGAACAACAAAAGAGATGGGAAACGCAGGAAAGACTTTTATTTTACGTGAACAAACATGAGAAAGACATCACCGCGATAAAGCAGAGGCTGTGTATGTGATTGACAGAACCATTCATACATAAGAATGGCTGTAGAAATACTCTCAGAAAAAATGAAATATAAAATGCATCAGAAAAACGTAATAGAAAAACAAAATAGAAAAACGAAACAGAAAAATACATATAGAGAAAGCAAATTGCAAGTAATATATCATTTTATAGAATTATAGAAATACTAAAATACAAAAGATAAATTAACACAAAGAACGAAGAAAATAAGCTTAACAATTATAATTATAAGCGTTAAATACCATACAAAACAGAATTGGTGTTCAGAGCATTCAGAAAGTCATTACCCTCTGTGCACGAATAGATAAAAGCGGGGAGTACAGCACTGTTGTTATAACATCTGTACTCCCTGATTTGTTTAAAATGTGAAAAATTTGTATTGTTTTATAATTGTCGATAGTGGGTTTGGCAAGTAGAAGGGCTTTTTATGCTGGAAATCATGAGATATCCAGTTCCGGCGGTTTATCCATCGTGTCGGAAACGTATTTCCCATTTTTCTTGCGCTGGCGGACACATTCGGTGAGCAGATATTCAATCTGCCCGTTTACGGAGCGGAAATCATCCTCCGCCCAGGCTGCAATCTGGTCATAAAGCTTGGCAGAAAGCCTGAGCGGGATCTGTTTCTTAGGCCGGGTATCTCTGGTTTCAGCCATTAGTACAGACTGCCGGAATTAACCACCGGCTGGGCATCGTGATTGCCGCACAGCACTACGAGAAGATTGGAAACCATGGCAGCCTTCCGCTCCTCGTCAAGTTCTACCACATTGTTTTCATTCAATCGCTCTAATGCCATTTCTACCATACCAACAGCACCGTCTACGATCATCTTTCTTGCGTCGATGATAGCGGAAGCCTGCTGTCTCTGCAGCATAACCGCTGCAATCTCAGGTGCATAAGCAAGGTAGGTGATGCGGGCTTCAATGATTTCCAGACCGGCATCTGCTACTTTCTGCTGGATTTCATCACGGATGCGTCCGGCTACGATTTCACTGGAACCGCGAAGACTTCCCTCATCTGCTACACCATCCCCAGTGGTATCTACATTGGGTGCTACGTCATAAGGGTAAATTCTCACGATATTTCGTAGCGCGCTGTCACACTGCAAGGAAAGATATTCCTTATAGTTATCTACGTTGAAAACAGCTTTCGCAGTATCTGTTACACGCCACATAACGGCAATTCCGATTTCTACCGGATTTCCCAGGCAGTCGTTGATCTTCTGACGGTTGTTATTTAAGGTCATGATCTTCAGGGAAATCTTTTTGTTTACATATGTACTGCTTGTGGAAGCGGAAGTTCCGGTGGCCAGTGTGAGAACGGATTTGGCGGCATTTCCTCCATCTACGTCACCGCTCTGGTTCAGTCTCGTCTTTGCAGCCGGGTTTACAGCTGTACAAAAAGGATTTACCCAATAGAAACCGTCATTCTTTAAAGTTCCCACATATTTGCCGAATAAGGTGAGTACAAGGGCTTCCTGCGGCTTCAGCACTTTAAGGCCAAGGAACGGGATCCATCCAAGTGAAGCCCAGATGATACCGATGACCATAAGGGGAATCTGTTCGAAGGCTGCGCCGAATATTACAGCGGCTGCGGCCACGGCATAGAGCAGAATAAACAGCACCATCATTCCCATACCATTTTTCTTGTTGTCCAAAACTTTTTCTTTCATAGCAATCCTCCTGATAATGAAAATTATCTTTTATGAGATATAAATATGATATCATTTAGACATCAAAATGTCAATACATACAAGAGAGTTATAGAAAATTGTTCGTTTTTTTCCAGGTAAACAAATCGTCGATTGACGAAAATCCACATTTTAGTGTATATAAGAGAGTAACGCAAAAGAATTATGGAGGATATCATATAGTGGACGCAAAAAGGTTTGGGGCATTTATTTCGGAAAGAAGAAAAGAGCATCATATGACACAGGCCGATCTTGCCGGAAAAGTCGGAGTGACGGATAAGGCGGTCAGCCGTTGGGAGCGGGGACTTGGATTTCCGGATATTAATACAATGGAACCATTGGCTGAGGCACTGGATGTATCACTTTTGGAGCTGATGCGATCAGAAATGCAGACAACCGAAGGGGCTAACGTGAAAAAAGATGAGGCAGCAGAAAAAGATGGGACAGTAGAAATGAATGAAGCAGCAGAAAAAAACGGGATGGCAGAAAAGAGAGAGAAAGCAGAGAAAAAATACACGTCTGCAGAGGTGACTGAGATGATGCAATCAATGGAAGAAATACGAAAACAGCAACAGCATCAGGATAAAATCGCAGGCTATCTTGCGATACCGGTAATTCTGCTCATTGTGGCTGTGTTTAAATTCTCTGGTCATGCAAACCTTGGCGGTGCGTTATTTGCCGGGCTTCTTGGCGCGGGAGCTGCTGTGAGTGGATATTATCTGTGGGTGAATCGGGAAGATAAGGAAAGCAAAAGAATTTATGGATTTTTTACAATCACTCTGACCGGCATATTTTTCACAATATGTTCTTTCCTGGTTCCTGACGGATTCTGGGAACAACATAGACAGGAAGCAAGTCTCATCACATGTCTGGTGAATCTGGCGATTGTGATATACGCATTTGGATTTGCAGTAAAGAGAATGTGCAAGGAAAAAAAGAACCCGGTACTTATTGCTGTTGTGGTGGTTCTGGAGATTTTGATAACGGCGTGGACTTTACATGGCTTTGCTGCCAGGTCCATAGAAAATGCCATGGGAACCAGCAAGGGGGATGTGGCAGAACAGTACGCAACACAGCTGTTGCTCAATGAAAAAAATCTTGAAGAAGACTGGATACGGGGATATAGTTATGTTCAGATTGATCTGCATCTGGATATCTACCGTGTAGGTTTTTCCTATTATGCAGATCAAAAAGACGCAGAAGTGGGAAAAGAAAGCATATATGGCTATGATATTCAGGTGGATTCTGATTATAAAATTACGATAAAAGAAGGAAGTTCTGCAATTGGAATGGATTTGTGGAGTGAAAAAATAGAAGGGTAGATCGTATTTGAAAAAACGGGAGAAAAGAACATGAAAGTAGTAATTGCAATTGATTCATTCAAAGGGAGCATGAGTTCTATAGAAGCGGGTGAAGCTGCCGCAGCAGGCATTCGGAAAGTATATTCGGAAGCCAAGACCAAGGTTTATCCGCTGGCAGATGGCGGGGAAGGGACGGTGCGGGCACTGGCCCAGGGACTTGGGGGAAGCTTGGAGAATGTGACAGTTACTGGACCACTTGGAGCCCCGGTTGTCTGCGAATATGCAATTTGGGAGAAACGTAATATAGGCGGTTCAGGTAGAATTGATTTTGTGGGAAAAGAGATGATGGCTGTTTCAGAGAATGCTTCCGTAGTAGAAAATACTTCTATAATAGAAAGTAAACGTGGCTACAAGAATGAGAAAAAGTGCGGAAAGACTGCCATTATAGAAATGGCTGGTGCAGCCGGGATCACTTTGGTTCCACCTGAACTTCTGAATCCTATAAACACTACAACCTATGGTGTTGGAGAGGTCATAAAAGACGCCATTTCCAAAGGCTGCCGAAATTTTATCATCGGAATCGGAGGCAGTGCAACGAATGATGGTGGAATCGGTATGCTTCAGGCTTTGGGAGGAGAGCTTCTGGATAAAAGTGGAAAACAGGTGCCATTTGGAGCAGAAGGTGTGGAAAAGCTTGCCTCCATCAGTTGCAAAAATTTGCTTCCGGAATTAAAAGAATGCAGCTTCCGCATTGCCTGTGACGTGGACAACCCTTTATATGGGGAAAAAGGCTGCAGCTATATCTTCGGCCCCCAGAAAGGCGCAACACCGGAGATGGTGGAGCTGATGGACGGGTGGATGGAAAACTATGCAAAGATAACAGAAGAATATTTTGCAGATTCCAAAACCCAATTGGGAAAATTTAATTATGATCCAAACTACCCAGGCTGCGGAGCAGCCGGAGGCCTTGGCTTTGCCTTCCGTACTTTTCTTCATGGAAAACTGGAACCAGGTATAAGCATTGTCCTGGAAGAAATCGGCATAGAAAATCAGATAAAAAATGCAGACATCGTAATCACTGGTGAAGGTCGTCTGGATGGCCAGACCGTTATGGGAAAAGCGCCCATCGGAATTGCCAGACTTGCAAAGAAATATGGAAAGCCAGTGCTTGCCTTTTCTGGCTCGGTCACTGAAGATGCTGCCTCTTGTAATGAAGCTGGAATCGACGCTTTTTTCCCAATCCTCCGTCAGGTGACCACTCTGGAAGAAGCCATGGATCCGCAGACTGCACAGAAAAATATGGAAAGTGCTGTAGAGCAGGTGTTCCGGGTGATTAGGCTGAAAGAAAGGAATTGGTGAAATTATGGGCGGAAAAGTGCTGGAATTAGAGTCGGATAAACTGATTGAGCAAGGACTTGAGCTTGGAAGACTGGAAAATCAAATGGCTACAGCCGTCAAAATGTTGCAAGTGGGCAAGTATACGATTGAGGAAATTGCAGATATTTCTGGTTTAACGGTTAAAAAAATATGTGCGTTGAAGGATGAAAAGAATCTGTGAGCCAGAGAAATATGGAGAAAAACCATGAATTCTGCAACTCCCCCCTCTTGACTTCTCCCACAAACAAGAGTAATATGAACTACAACGCAATGGCGCGTTAGTGTGATAACGCCGCCATTGCATTTTTTTTACCCGGAAATGGGGAAACAACCTCGAAATGAGGAAACACACCGATAAAATATCGGTGGTGCTGTGATTAATGAGTTTTTTACAAAGAGGAGGAAAGAAAAATGAAGAAGAGCTATTTATGGAGAAAAATGACAAGTGGTCTTATGGCAGCAGCTGTTACCGTGACAGCAATGCCGGGACTTGGACTTACAATGGTACAGGCAGAAGAGAAGAAAACATTAAAGGTAGCAATGGAGTGCAGCTATGCACCATACAACTGGACACAGCCAGATGATTCCAACGGAGCTGTTCCCATTTCCGGAAGCTCTGATTACGCATATGGATACGACGTTATGATGGCGAAAAAAATCTGTGACGAGCTGGGATACGATCTGGAAATCGTGAAACTGGACTGGGATTCCCTGGTACCGGCTGTCCAGTCTGGAAAAGTTGACTGCGTAATCGCAGGTCAGTCCATTACATCCGAACGTCAGCAGATGGTAGATTTCACAGAGCCATACTACTATGCATCCATTATTACCCTGGTAAAAAGCGACGGCGATTATGCAGATGCAAAAAGTGTGGCAGATCTGAAGGGCGTTACCTGTACTTCCCAGCAGAACACTATCTGGTATGATTCCTGCCTGCCGCAGATTGAGGACGCAAACATTCTTCCTGCACAGGAAAGTGCGCCTGCCATGCTGGTTGCCCTGGAATCTGGAAAATGTGACGCTGTTGTAACTGATATGCCTACCGGAATGGCTGCCTGCGTAGCTTACCCGGATTTCAAACTTCTTGATTTCTCTGGCACAGACGGAGATTTTGAGGTATCAGATGAGGATATCAACATTGGTATTTCCGTACAGAAAGGCAATACAGAGCTTCTGGATGCCCTGAACAGCGTACTGGATAAAATGACAGAGGATGATTACAAAGAAATGATGGACGAAGCAATTTCCGTACAGCCGCTGTCAGAGTAAGGGTTACAGTGATTTCGCTGCATTTGAGTCTGTTTGAAAAATCATTCCTGCATTTTGTAAGATTCACTTTGCAGGATATTTCGCAGACGGTCTTTGTAAATAAAGTCGAGAGAGATAGGAGAGAAAAATATGCTTCCTGAAACCTTCTGGGGCCGGATCCAGTATCTGCTCCAGCAATACGGCGCCTCCTTTTTATCAGGAGCCGGAAATACAATGATCATAGCCATTGTAGGCACCTTTTTAGGGTGCCTTATTGGCTTTATAGTTGGAATTATTCAAACAATTCCTGTAGATAAAAGGGACTCCGCCGTTAAAAAGACACTGGTTGGATTTCTCAAATTTATTATGGCATGCTACGTGGAATTTTTCCGCGGCACCCCAATGATGGTACAGGCCATGTTTATCTATTACGGAAGTGCTTACCTGTTCAATATCAACATGTCCATGTGGTTTGCGGCATTTTTCGTAGTATCTATCAATACCGGAGCCTACATGGCAGAAACCGTCCGAGGCGGAATCCTTTCTGTTGACGAAGGTCAGACAGAAGCTGCAAAAGCAATCGGAATGACGCATGTACAGACTATGATGAACGTAATCCTTCCACAGGCATTGCGCAACATCATGCCTCAGATTGGCAACAACCTGATCATCAATATCAAGGATACCTGCGTTCTTTCCATTATTGGAATTGTAGAACTTTTCTACACAACAAAAGGCGTAGCCGGAGCCTATTATACTTACTTTGAATCCTTTACCATCGCTATGGTAATGTACTTTATCCTTACTTTTGTATGCTCCAGACTGCTCCGCCTGCTGGAACACAAGATGGAAGGTCCGCAGAATTATGACCTTGCCACAACGGATACACTGGCTCACACAAGTGGTCTGTATTCCTACCCTAAGAAGAAGGAGGAGAAATGATCATGAGTGAAAAAATCCTTGAAGTCAAGCATCTGGGAAAAGCATTTGGCAGCAATCAGGTACTGAGAGATATTGATTTTTCCGTAAGTCCGGGAGATGTGACGTGCATTATCGGACCGTCCGGTTCTGGTAAATCCACGCTTCTTCGCTGCCTGAATATGCTGGAAACTCCATCCACCGGAGAAATCAATTATCATGGAACTGACATCACCAGTAAGAACGTAAACGTTCCGGAATACCGTTCAAAGGTAGGTATGGTGTTCCAGAATTTTAACCTTTTTAACAACATGACTGCTCTGAAAAACTGCACCGTAGGTCAGGTAAAGGTTTTGAAAAAGAGCAAAGAAGAGGCAGAGAAAAAAGCTTTGTATTATCTGGAAAAAGTAGGTATGGCGCCGTACATCAACGCCAAACCCAAACAGCTTTCCGGAGGTCAGAAACAGCGTGTGGCAATCGCAAGAGCCCTTGCCATGGAGCCGGAAATTCTTCTTTTCGACGAGCCAACCTCCGCGCTGGATCCCCAGATGGTAGGCGAGGTTCTGGAGGTTATGAGAGACCTTGCACACGAAGGCCTGACCATGATCATCGTCACCCATGAGATGGCATTTGCCCGTGACGTTTCCAAGCGTGTAATCTTCATGGCAAATGGCGTTATCGTAGAAGACAGACCGCCGAAGGAACTGTTTGAGAATCCGAAAGACCCGCTGACAAAAGATTTCCTGAGCCGCTTCCGCAATGCATGAGCCGGAAAGTCGCTTTGCAGATGGGGATTCTGCATTTTTTATCCTTACTTCAATAAGTTAATGTTCACAGTGGCGGTAAATGTGTGCTATACTGGACAATAGATTGAGAAGCTACTGAGAAATTTTATATTTAACCGTAATTGAATTAAGGAGAATCCATGATTGAAATAGGAAAAAAACAGAAGCTTATTGTGGCAAAGACCGTAGATTTCGGTGTTTACCTTGCAGAAGATAAAAATGCAGGCCAGGAAGACAGAGTACTTCTTCCAGCCAAACAGGTTCCGGAAGGAACCAGAGAGGGCGATGCACTGGATGTATTTATTTACAAGGATTCCAGGGACCGTCTTATTGCAACCACCAGAGAACCACTTCTTCAGGTTGGACAGACTGCTGTTCTGAAAGTGCTTCAGGTAACCAAGATCGGTGCATTCCTGGATTGGGGCTTAGAGAAAGACCTGCTCCTTCCATACCATGAGCAGACCAGCCGTGTGCGGGAAGGACAGGAGTGCCTGGTAGCCCTTTATGTAGATAAGAGCAGCCGTCTCTGCGCCACCATGAAGGTATACCATTACCTTTCTACCAGAACCCCATATGTAACAGGTGATTCCGTAAAAGGGCGTGTCTACGAGATCAGCGATCGTTTCGGTGTTTTTGTAGCTGTTGATGACAAATATTCCGCCCTGATCCCAGCCAGAGAAGCCAGCGGCAAATACCGCCCGGGCGAAGTCCTCGACCTTCGCGTTTCCGAGGTGAAAGAGGATGGCAAGATGAACGTCACAGACCGTCAGAAAGCCTACATCCAGATTAACGAAGATGCCGAGAGCGTCCTTAGCATAATCGAAGAATTCGCCGGCGTCCTCCCCTTCGATGACAAAGCCTCACCAGAAGTGATCAAACGTGAATTCGGTCTCAGCAAGAATGCCTTTAAACGTGCTGTGGGACACCTTCTGAAAGAAGGGAAGATTGAGATTAAGGACAAACGCATCTACAAGAAATAATGGAATCTGATACACCCTTTATTGGAAAATAATAAAACCTGCATACCATATTGGAATACCCAAAATATGGTATGCAGGTTTTTTCTCTAAAACACGAACGGGTGTTTACCGGGGCTTGAACTTGTGTTAAACTATTTATTAATCATACTTGCTATTTAATGTGTTGGGAGGGTAAAAAGTTTTTCAGGAGGGACGCATTTGGGCAATGTGTATTACTCACTCGCCGGCGCAACGCTCCAGCGAACTAATCGCTAACTGCGACTAATGCGTTCGGGAGAGC